>JAHQWS010000218.1 GCA_029856295.1 Promethearchaeia archaeon | reverse complement strand
AATGTAACAGGAGGTTGGCATGAGACGAGAATCCCACAAATTCCGATGATGGTTCCACAGGGAGCATTTGCATACTTGGCTGAAAATATAAGAAATAACGTGAGTTGCCCAGTTTTTTCTAGCAATCGTATCAACGATCCAATTGTTGCTGAACAAATTTTAAGAGATGAGATGGCAGATGCTATATGTATGGGTCGCGCATTTATCGCCGATCCTTATTTCCCTTTAAAAACTAGAGAAAATAAATTATGGGATATCCGAAAATGTGTGGGATGTAACCAAGGTTGCTTTGATCATATATTTGGGGGAAAATCCGTTGAGTGCATGCGCAATTATGAAGTATCTCGAGAAGGGAAATTCGATCTTGATAAAAAGACAGATAAGCCAATGAAAGTTTTAATTATTGGGAGTGGCCCCGGGGGTTTAGAGGCAGCTCGAGTTGCAAAAATGTTAGGGCACAATGTAACAATTTTAGAGAAAAAAGATGAGATAGGCGGACAAGCTAACGCATCATATGCACCGCCTGGGCGCCGTGACATTAAAGAAATCATTGACTACTATAAAGCTCAAATTGAACATCTTAATATTGATTTGCAACTCGGAGTGGAAGCAACACCTGAATTAATCAATAAATATATTCCCGATGCGGTCATATTTGCAACAGGTGTTAAATACACTATTCCGGAAATTTCAGGTATCGATGGAAGCCTCGGAAGCACTATTTATTCAGCTGAAGATGTACTTTCAGGGGATTATCCCGTAGGAAAGAATATAGTCGTCGTAGGTGGATCAGCAACCGGTATGGAAACTGCAATATGGGCCTCCGAATTAGGTGCTTTGGATTCGGAAATAGCCCGTTTTATAAGCCTTTATGAATTACTGCCGCAAGAAGAAATTTTAAGCAGGTGGTTAAAAGGTAATAGAAAGGTCACATTAATAGAAATGCTCCCCAAATTAGGACTGAATGTCGGAAGGACTACCCGGGGTTTTTTAATAGGCCATATTATGAAATTGGGTATAAATATAATTACCAGCGCAAATATTACGAAATTTGAGGGAAAAAAAATAGAATTTGACCATGCGGGTGAACAGAAAGTATTAGAGGGCATTGATACCTTTATTTTAGCAACAGGAGTAAAACCGAATACAGATCTCCACGATACAATTAAAGCATCCAATCCAACATTCAAAATCTATAAAATAGGCGACTGTAAAAAAGCGAGAACAATGATGGAAGCTATTCATGAAGGATTCAAAACAGCTTATAAACTCGATAAGTAAATATTAACCTTACTTTTATATTCCCTTTTTTATTTAGTTAAATTTAGTTAAGTATGAATATGTAAAGCAAATGATAAGAAATAATATTAAATCAAAGTACTTTTAGTAAAGAAAATATTCATATAAATAAAATGATCTAATAATTTATTAGGGGAGCTTAAATATGACTAAGGTTAAAATATCTGCCGTTCAATATAAATATAAGGAAATTGATAATTTTGATGATTTTGCTTCCAATGTAGAAGATCTCATAAATCAAGCTAAAGGCTCTGACTTTGTGGTTTTTCCTGAAGCATTTACTCTTGAATTACAGTATGTTATTCCCAACCATGAAATAAATAAGATACCTGGATACGAGGGGCAATATATTGAATTATTTACTAATTTATCAAAAGAAAAAAATCAATATATTATCGCAGGTTCACACATGACAATGGTAAACGGTAATTTATATAATATTGGACATATATTCTGCCCGGATGGTCAAATATTCAAACATAGTAAAACACACTTAATGCCAGCGGAAGTTAAAATGGGCTTTACACATGGTACTAAACTTGAAATATTTGAAACAGAAAAAGCAAAAATAGCACTAGGTATTTGTTACGAGATGGAATTTCCCGAAGTTGCTAGAACTTTAACATTAAAAGGAGCAGAGATTATTTTTACACCATCATATACTTTAGGTGAGCATGGATTCTGGCGAGTAAGGCACAGCTGCCAAGCAAGAGCGATTGAAAATCAAATATATGTTGTTCATTCTTGTATGGTCGGGACACCTCTAGATATGGAAATGTTGGCTGGATATGGAAGAACTTCAATTCTTAGCCCTTGTGAGGAACCATGGGCACCAAACGGAGTTGTAGCTGAAGCAAAAACAAATGAAGAAATGGTAATTAGTGGAGAAGTAGACATAAGATTGCTTCATAAAAAGAGAAAACGTGGTGTAGCTACAACATTGAATGGGCGTCGCCCAGAAATATATGAACTTTAAATCAATTCTTTGGAACTTCCTTTTTTTTATTTGAATAAAAGGGAAACATTTAAAGTTATGAGAGCAAGGAATTAAAAATTTAAGCTATCCTTAAATTAACTATTTAAACATAAAAACACTTTAAGGTTTGAATTTTGGAAGATTTTGAACTATATTTAAAACCAACCTTTTTTATTGATTCTGATTCAAAAGAAATAATTGAATTAGCTAACAAATTAACGGAAAATACGAATGACGTAGGAGAAAATGCAAAATCGATCTTCTATTGGGCACGAGATGAAATTCTTTATAATCCTTATGATACTTTCACGTTTGAAAGAGAAGATTATAAAGCTTCGCATATCATTAAGCAGATGAAAGGTTGGTGTGTACAAAAAGCCTGTGTTTTAGCAGCACTTGCAAGGTCAATACAGATTCCTTCAAGATTACATTTTGCGGATATAAGAAATCATAGAGTACCCGAAAAACTGCTGAAAGCAATGAAAACCAATTTATTTGTGTATCATGGATACACAGAATTATTTATTGATGGTTCTTGGTTAAAAGCAACACCAGCATTTAATATTAGCTTATGTGAAAAATTTAATTTAAAAACTGTTGAATTTGATGGAGTCCATGATGGAATGCTCCCCGAAACGAATTTGGATGGTCAGAAATATATTGAATATATTAAAGATCGAGGGATAACTTCCGATTTTCCATTTGATACGCTTTTTGAAACAATAAGGAAATATTATAATACTTCAAATTGGGATAATGTTAATGACATTTAAGCAAAATCTGAGATATTTATTTTCTTAAATGTAACCCTTAAATTTTAATTCGGCTAATTGATAAATCTCCAATAAACCTTCATGAAGTAATTTCAGTCTTTTTCTCCACTCTTTCGCAGATTGAAATTTAAGAAGCCATTTTTCATAACCTAATTCATCAATTTCATCTCTAAATTGATCTGGGGTTTCCCACTCCAGGCCTTCTACTTCTATATATCTCTTTGATCCTGCGATATTCCAAAAAATAATTGGCCAGGAGCTATAAAACCCCATAATGGTTGTATTTTTCATTTTTATAATTTGCTCACCTAATTTATTAGAAATTAAAAAGCAAACAGAAATAATATCTCTTTTCTCTGAAAAACCTAAAATCTTAGAACCAATTTCATTTATGATCCCCTCGGTTTCTTTCTGTGTAGGAGGATGTGTTTCGAATGCTCTTGATGTTCTTCCTATATGTAAATAGTCGGCTTCTGTATTATTTCTTATAAGGTTAGAAAGTTCCTCGGGATAAGTGTCTAACCAATGAATTAATCGATCGAAATCAATATAAAAGATTTTTTGAGTTTTTGAATTAGAAATGTATTTTAAGGAGGTTTGAATAGCTAATTTATAGTTTCCTACTTGATCCATAGAGTTTCCAACTACTACTTTAAAACCTTCAGCTTTTAGGAAATTGAGAACTTCTTCTCGAGTGGAAGGAGTACAGCAAACAATTCTTTCCTTGAATAAAGTTTCAATCTTAGGGAGAATTGGATTCATTAATTTCATAAACTTTAATTCAGGATCATGTAAAGTTGATGATAATAAGACAGTATTAATTTTATTCATGCTTCATTTCGAATCTTTTATAGGATATAATTAAAAAAATAGCGTTTAATAAATAGTTTCACTTCATATAATCGACTTTCGCATTATCAATAGGTTGTCTGTAGAAGACTAATTTATTGACTACTAGTTTAGCAATTATATCTTTTTTTTGAATAGTTTCAAAAATATTAAACTTAATTTCATCGTCCGTAAATATTAGATCAGGAGTTTTATATCGTAAATATTCGATTATGTCAGTTAATAACACGGAGGTTGATATTGAAGAAAATAAATTCAATGCTTGTACTATTTTTTCCAACAATATCGGATTCATGTCAAATTTTTGCTTGACTTTCAATATTTCTTCATGTAGCATTTTCGCATCATTATCCTCAGGACCAACGATATCCAACATTCGATTTGATGCATCTAATGCCCGTTTATAGGCCCTTGCTATTAAGAATGCAT
>JAHQWS010000217.1 GCA_029856295.1 Promethearchaeia archaeon | reverse complement strand
AAATATAAAAAAAAGCGGGTAGAAAGATTTTATAAACGAAGAGAGTTGAAAAGCTTTATAATTCTTCATTCATTTATAAAAATACCCCTTGATTCTTTTTTTTTTAATTTTAATTATAAAACCTAACTATAAAGAATTTTTTAGTTTAGTAAGCTGAGTTACTATAGTTTCAATGTTTTCTTTTGTCATATTTTTATCATTCAAATTAGTCATCAAACTGATAAAATTCTTTATTATCGGGTGCTCCATTACAACCAAAGTCTGATTTAAAGTGTTTACTTCTAAAATCAATGCAGATTTTAATATTTCAGCCATACCTAATATATCTTTAAATATAATTTCATTCTCTTCAGTATAATTTACAATTACAATATCTTCCATTATCTGAGAACCATCACTTTTTCGAATAATCTTGAATTCACACATTTATTAACCTCACCACTATTTTCTTTAAAGGTAATTTTATTTTTAATTTTTTTAGATTAATCTATTAGAGATCTAATTATTTTTAGAATAATTTACTTTCTTTTATTTTATATATATTTCTTAAAATTTTGAATTAACTGTGTAAATTTGAATTAACTGTTAAAAATAATGTTTTTTAATTACGTACAATTTTCAAAAGTATATAATTTAAATAGCAATTATTTAAAAAAACAGTGAAAATTGATTAATTATGGCAAGACCATATCAAAAAGCAAATATACCCGGACCAGAAATGGGAACAACAGTTTATGATCCGGTAGTAATGGCGAATCTTTTAAAGTCTCCGAAGAAGAAAGTGTTTGTCATTGGCTCAGAATCAATAGATAAAAGTATGACGATCGATGGAAAATTTGCGGCTGAATATTTTGTAGAAATTGCCAATAAACTTAAATGCCACGTAATCGCAACAGGGCATATATACAAATTCTTAAAAGATAAAATTGACGCAAATCTCTTATGGGACATGTCTCTTATAAATATAACTAACAGATTAAGCGATAAAGATTGGAAAGGTATGGATGGAGAAGGGCAATATTCTATGGCAATTTTTGGAGGTCATATTGTTTTCTATGTAAGTCAAACATTAAGTCGGTTAAAGAATTTTACAAATTGGGTAAGAACAATAGAACTAGATAAATATGCCCATCCTAACGCTAGATTCAGCCTTCCAAATTTAAGCAACGCTGAATGGAAGGAATATCTCGAAAAAATAATTGAAAATTTATAAATAAATAATTAAAAGGAAAAATATCTTGAAAAAATTGAGGAATGACATGATGTTATATAAGAAATCTTTAAGGAGGTCTGCGTAATCATGAGTTTTGCAGACATACCTGTTGACATTGGACCTGTCTATGAGGGAGAGCGCATCAGAGCGAAACAGATGTATGTAGAGCTGGGGGGACCAAAAATAGAAACCGGGCATTTCGAATTAGTTAGAGTAAAGGAACCTAAAGAGATTAAAGATGGACAGGTTAAAGTAATTGGTCCTGATCTTAAAGACATGGAGGAAGGCAAATCATATCCAATTGGTATTTACGTGGAGGTAGCTGGTCCCGAATTAGAAGTAGACTTGGAAGCCGTATTTGAGAGGCGAGTGCATGAATTCTGCAATTTTGTTAATGGAATTATGCATCTTAACCAAAGATATACAAACTGGATGAGAATTTCTAAAACAGCTTTTGAAAAAGGTTTTAATTCACTCGAGTTATTGGGTATGGTACTAATTAGACTTTACAAGGCAGAGTTGCCAATTATTAAACAAGCCCAAGTCACAATATATACCGATGCTAAAGAAATTGAAAAACCATATGAAATGGCAATGGAGATCTACAATACTAGAGATGAAAGGGCTCGAAGCATCAATGATGAAGATGTAGATATGTATTACGGGTGCGTCCTTTGCCAATCATTCGCACCAACACATTGTTGTATTATTACTCCAAATCGTATGAGCCTATGTGGTTCAATATCTTGGTTTGATGCTAGAGCAGCATCACGTGTGGATCCTAAAGGGCCTCTGTTCGAGGTAGATCCAAAGACGTGTTTAAATGAATTAGCTGGCGAATTTACGGGTATAAACGAAACATTAAAGAAACGATCACTCGGAGAAATAGAAAGAATCTATCTGTATTCAGGAATGGAGTTCCCACATACTTCTTGTGGCTGTTTTGAAGCTATTGATTTTTATATTCCTGAAATTAATGGCCATGGTATAGTTGATAGATCCTATGGCGATGTTGCAATTAATGGCTTACCATTCAGTGCAATGGCAAATCAAACTGGTGGTGGAAAGCAAATGCCTGGGTTTAATGGGATTAGTATCCAGTATATAATTTCGCCAAAATATCAATTATACGATGGTATCAAGGATGGTTTGAAGAGTGGGATAGAGACAGTTGTTTGGATGTCTAAAACAGTTAAGGACCGAGTAGCAGAATTCCTTCCACCTGATTTAGTAGATAAAATCGCGACCGAGGAAGATGTCCAAGACATCAACGGATTAAAGGATTGGGTAGAAAAAGTGAAACATCCAATTATTGAGACTGAAGTGTATAAAGCTGCGACCTTGGAGGAAGAAGAGGAGGAAGAATGGGAAGAAGAAGGAGCTATGGTTCCAATGGGAAATTTAGGGATGACAATACCCGGAGCAGGAGGAGTAGGGGGCTTTAAAATAATCCTTAAAAATTGTAAAATACACGCGGAATCGATTATAATTAAGAAAATTGAACCTAAAGGTAAAGGCAGGAAGAAATAATAAATTTATTTACTTTTTTTTACTTTTTTTGAATATTTTTAATTGAAAGATTTATATTTCTAAGCATTAGTAAAATAACTAGTTTTCTTCTATTATTTTGTTTTCTTTCTTTACATTTCACTATTTTTTTAGGCTTTTATCATTTATAAGCAGCTCTAAAATAGTTACTACAATACTTCTTGTTAAACAAAAGTTTTAAAACATAACATGTCGACTAATAGCAACTTTAGTTTTATTCATACTAGTGATATCCATCTTGGCAGTAACCAATATCGAAATGATTATCGGGCTAATGATTTCATTAGGGTATTTCAGGAAATACTTAACTTAGGCATTATCCACCATGTTGATTTTATTTTATTAGGAGGTGATGTTTTTACCTCGCTTGAAGTGCTGCCAGAAAATTTAACCAAAATCGTTGAGATATTAAAATATTTTAAAAGTACTACCAAAGAATCAATTCCTTTAATCGCAATCGAGGGAAACCATGACATTCGAAAATATTCAAGAGGCACAAGGGTTAATCACGGGCAATCATGGTTGAAATTCTTGGCAAGCTTAGGACTTATAATTCTTCTCGACGCCAATATAAATGATCCACCTGAGCAAATGTTTCCGAAATATGATTTTACATTAAAAAAAGGGGGTAAAATAAGAGTAAAATCCGCTATGATTTATGGGACTCGTTATCTTGGTCAAAATCCAGAAGAATATCTATTAAAAATTAGAGATGCTATTAAAGTTGATGATGGACTTTTTCATATTTTAATTCAACATTTTGGCATTCAAGGTCAAATGGAAAATGTACCTGGAATTGAATTTCAAAAAGTACAGATTTTAAAGGATCGTGTAGATTACTTAGCTTTAGGTCATTTCCATCTTCAATTTACTTTAGATGATTGGATATATAATCCTGGTTCTTCTGAGGCTACTTGTTCTGTTGATTTTTCATATAAGCGAGGTATTTTTCTAGTAAATGTTTTAAGCATGAACAAATACGTTAAACGCGTTTATCCGATTGTGCTAAGAAACCGAAATTTTATATGGAAAACAATCTACTTCAACAAACAATTCAAAGACAAGGAAAAGCTGAACAGATTTATTGTTCAGAAATTAAAAAATTCACTAAAAAATTTAAGAACTGATTTGGAACCCTCTGATCCTAAAGTACCAATCTTATTCTTATCATTAAAAGGAATAAAACCAGCAAAATCGATCAAAATTGATGAAAAATATCTAAGTAAAATTCTTTCTGAAACTTTACCTTTAGTAGAAGTAAGGATATATCAAAAATTTAAGAATCCATTAAAAACAATTGATAAATTCTTTTAGAAATAGTGAATATTTTAAAAATAGTTAGAATTTAGATATAATACCCTGTGCTATCCTCATGGTAAGAATCATTTTCGTCATTTTCGTCATCTTCGTCATCACCGTCATTTTCACCCATGAGCTTTTTGTATAAAGCTTTTAAAAAATCCTCGGGATTATCGGAATCGACATCCAAATCTTTAAAATCTCTGGGATCAATTTTTATAATTCCACCTTGCTTAAAAGGCACAAATTTGCTGCGCATCTCTTGTGT
>JAHQWS010000216.1 GCA_029856295.1 Promethearchaeia archaeon | reverse complement strand
GATTATTATAGGATAAACTTAGATTTTCTAATGATAAAAGCGAACCGATTGTCTCGGGTAATGATTTTAAATTATTTTCTTTTAAACCCAAATATTTAAGAGATTTAAGACCTTCAATTGAGTCAGGTAAAGTTTCTAATTTATTACCTTTTAAGAAAAGAGAATTTAAGGATGTTAATGATCCTATCGTATCAACTATTGTTTTTAATTTATTATTTCTTACATTGAGTCTTTTAAGAGATGGAAATGAGCCAATAGATTCAGGTAAGGTTGTAAGTTCATTGTTCCCTAAATATAAAACTTCTAAAGAGGTAAGTGAATCTAATTTCTCATTGAAAAAATTTAATTTATTTCCACTTAAATCAAGGGTTTTTAGTTTCTTTAAATTATTTAAAGAATCGGGTAATTCTTTTAAATTATTTTCGCTTAAATCAAGGAATTCCAAATTATTAAGAGACCCTAGAGATTCAGGTAAAGTAGTTAAGTTGTTTGATTCTAAATGTAATTCCTTTAGTGATTTAAGACGATGAATTGACTCAGGCAGGTTTATTAATTTATTTTCGCTTAAATCTAAAACTTCAATATTAGAAAGTGTACAAAACTCATCAGAAATTTTATCTAAACGATTCCCCCTTAAATATATTTTTTTAAGATTCTTTAATGATGCTATTAAATCTGGAATAGCCGTTAAACCACAAGAAAATAGACCCAAATCCGTTATTTGTTCATTTTTTACCATATAACCGAATATATAATATTCTACTTCTTCAACTTCGGGTATAGGACCTCCTATTTCATGTTCAAGATTTTCTAAAACTTTTTGTTCTTCTTCAGGAATTCCCATTATGACTTGATTTCGATGTGTTATATTATTTAAAATATAAATTCATAACTCTATTAAAAAATAATAAAATAAGGTAATATTTATTTTTAACATAAAAAAACACAAAAATAGAAACAAAAATCAATGTAATGGAATGTTAAAAAAAAATAAAAGAAAGAAGAACTAAGACTAAAAGTCAATATCTTTTCCTTCATAAGCATATGTAAAAATCCTCTTGTAATCCTCTGTATTTGGAGACCTAGGGCTCATAACGCTGCTAGAGCTTTGAAAACATAGATTAACTAACATACTCAAATTTTTATCAAAATCTTCTCTAGAAATTCCTAACTCTTTGAGATTCATAGGCAAATCAACCTCTCTCATAAGTTCCTTAATTTTATCAATTACAACAAACGCAGCTTTCCGATTATCATCAGGCCAGTTGGCCCATCCTAATTTTTTTGCACTTCTTCCCAAAATTTCAGTAGATACATCGCTTTCATCAGGATTATTAAGACAATACTGTGTTACATACGGAAGAAAAAGACCAACAGCCCTTCCATGATGAGTATGAAAGATAGCACCCCAACTATGACCCATTGAATGACCTATATGAGCTTGTCCATTACCAAATCCTAATCCCGCGATTGTCGCAGCTTGATGTAAAAAATCCCTCGCCTTCATATTATTACCATCTTTATATGCAACAGGTAAGTATTTAAATACAAGTTCAATAGCCTTAATACATAATGCATCGCTAAACTCATTTCTCCAAACAGAAACAAGTCCTTCGACAGAATGAGCAAGTGTATCGAATGCTGTATCACGAGTTAATTCAGGAGGCATTCCTGCTGGAAAAATTGGATCCACTATCGCAAAAGTAGGGACTAACCCTTTATGTGCCTGTTCTAATTTTTTCCATACTTCTTCTTCATACCTAGAAATAACGACTGCCCATGTAGTTTCTGCACCTGTCCCTGAAGTCGTAGGTATAGCAACCATCTTTGCTTTTTTGCCTAAATTATACAATTCCATATTAAAAGGATGCAAATCATCAACCACAAATTCAGGATATTCATATAATGCCCACGCTGCTTTAGCCGTATCCATAACTGAACCCCCTCCTAATGCAATTATTATATCTGGCCCATAAGATATTAAGAGTTCTTTAGTCTTAAGCACTCCCTCCTCTGTTGGATCGGGTCTTACATCTGTAAAAACTTCATAACTCTTTCCATAACTATCTAATTTATCCGTAAGAATTTTTAAATAGCCAAGTTCTTCCAATACTTTGTCAGTAACAATAAAACATTTTTGCCCTGCTATATTTTGTAAGAATTCAATTGCATCTTCCCCATAGATTATACCAGGACTAAAAAAATACCACATTTATGGTTTCCACCTAACTTTTTTATTTTGGATTTATTTTATGAATATTTTAAATTTAAACTTTAATGCTTAAATTCTAAATTACTTTGATTTATAATTAAAATTTTCGGTCACATTTTTCTTTAGTAATCTTTAAATAAGTTTAAATCAAGGAATGAAGTATGGAAGAGTCTGAAAAAGAAAATCTATACTTAACTTTCAAAGGAGCCATCGCTAGCATAATCGAGGACAAATTAAGAAATCCTAAAAATGTAAAATTAATTAAAGAATTTAAAGCAAAGTTTAACCTCGGATTACAGATTGAAGAAGATTATTATTTCTGGCTAAATATTGTTGCTGAAAATGGAGGTTACTCACTAGAACGAGGTAAATTGGAAGATTATGACTTGGTTGTTTTAGTGGTTCCAGAAGATCTATTATATTGGCTCAATCGCCAAAATTCAACAATCCATATGGTGACAAAAAAAAACAAGTTTGGATATAAAAAATTTCGATTTAAAAAAAGTAGCCTTGGAAAACGCAATCCTGGAATTTTATTAAAACTTCCAAAAGTACTTGTTTTAGATAAAATAAAGCAATAGAAATGAGTTATTGGGTCTATTCTTTTCACATTTCTTTTTTTAATAATAACAAAAAAGAATTAATTTTCAAGTTTTTTTAATCTTAATTCTGAAATAATATCTGTCAACACTTCCAGCATTTCTTCGAGATCTTTAAGAGTTATTTCACCCATATGACCAATTCTAAAAGTTTTTCCCATAAGATCACCATACCCATTCACAATACGATAACCTTTCATTAACATCTGAGAAACCATTTCAGAATAATCGATGTTAAAAGTATTTTTTATTGTAGAGACTGTATCTGACTCATAACCTTTTTCAGGAAACATTTCTAGATTAGCATCACGGACCCACATTCTAGTTCGCATTCCAAGTTGTTTGTGTCTTTGAAATCTACTTTCTAATCCTTCTTTATTTAAAATATAATCTAATTGCACAACTAAACCTCTAATTTGCGGGATTGGCGGAGTATTTGGAGTTTGATGCACTTTATTCTTCTTTATTAGAGTAAGAAAATCAAGATAAATACCTCTATTCTTAACTTCTGCTGCCTTTTGGATTGCTGCTTCCGAAATTGAACACACTGCTAATCCAGGAGGTAACGCAAAACACTTTTGAACAGATGCTAAACAAACATCTATATCTAATTTATCAACTTCCACTTTAATACCTGCCATAGATGAAGTCGCATCGACACACACTAAAGCTCCCGAATCTTTTATAATAGGGATAATCTTATCAAGGGGATTATACACTCCAGTTGAAGTCTCATTTGATTGGAGACATACAACGGAGTATTTTTCCTTGGAGAGTGCTTCGCTTGCAAATTCGGGAGTTATAGCTTTACCCCATTCTACTTCCTCTTTGACAACATCTTTTTCATTGGTTAAACCAACACTATGCCATCGATCACCAAATGCTCCTATAGATAAAACTAATGCTTTCTCATCTTTTTTAATCAAGTTTCTCATACATGCTTCCATAATCCCTGTAGCAGACGATGAAAATAGCAAACAATCATTTTCAGTATACAATAGCTTCTTAAGACCCTCTACGGCAAGTTGATGCATCTCTGAATAAGGTTTAGATCTGTGAGTATCATTAGGTTTTGCTAACTCTTTTAATATTCTTTCTGGCACATAAACCGGTCCAGGAGTAAATAGTTTGAGTTTTGATCCTTCTTTCTTGTTAAAATGAACATCGGGCATGATATCTCAGAACCTTAAAAGTCTTAAAAATTTAAAAGTAACACATAATAAATAGTTTTTCGAATACTGGTAAAATATGAAATTTATCAGACTGTTAGTTTAGAATCTATAATGAATTGCACCATTCTTAAATATAAAATATGATTTTAGTTCGTTTATATTTTTTAACCTATTATCTAATTGGAATAAGATAATTTCAATTTCCTTAATATCTTCATTGATTTGAATTACAATGAAGGAGGGAATACCGCTAGCTATAAAAGACCATGCTCCTGTAACACTACCCGGATTTAATAATAATATTCCTTTCTTAGTAAGGAATACTTCTTCCTTATGTGTATGTCCAGAGATTAAAATATTATATCC
>JAHQWS010000215.1 GCA_029856295.1 Promethearchaeia archaeon | reverse complement strand
GTATTGTCATTCCAAATTTTAATGCTATTCTAATAGAACCATTAAAAGAATTATAAAATATAAAGTTATTAATTAAAACTTATCCTCTTTTCATTCTAAATATGGAAAAGCTCGAAAATATTTTCTCAAGAATAAAGGAAATCTTAGAGATACATTCTAAAGATTTTTTAAAAACACATCAAACATTGGATTCTCAAGCTAAGCAGCAAAAACCTGGTTACCATTTATATGGAAATAAAGAAATCAGTTTATTCGGAAAAAAACCTAAAAATACATATATAGCAGGTGTAATACAGCAAAAAAACTATGTAAGCTTTTATCTCTCGGCCATTTATTCACACCCCGACTTATTTAAGAACATAAGTCCTGATTTAAAAATTTTTTTGAAGGGTAAGTCTTGTTTCAATGTCAGTAAATTAACTCCAGACCTCCAAGAGGAAATCGAAGAAGTGCTAAATATTGGAATTAATAAATATAAGGAACTTAAATGGATATAAATAAACAATTTTTTTTTCGAGTAGCACTGATATTTTAACATCTGAAATTAAATTTTTTAAAGAACTATATG
Source organism: Promethearchaeia archaeon (assembly GCA_029856295.1). GTDB lineage: Archaea > Asgardarchaeota > Lokiarchaeia > Sigyniarchaeales > SOKP01 > LW40-45. Next base: position 3,838 of record JAHQWS010000215.1, on the reverse strand, counting down.
TTGATAAAAACTATTTCTTCTTAAGAAAGGATTGAATAAATTTATTTGACATTTTTAATCCAATTATGGTTTTTATTTGCTCTTTTTGATGATCTGATTGTTTATACGAATTTAAAATTGCCTGAAGGAACAATATTCCATCTGAAGTAATATCATAAACACCATGATCCGATCTTAGGATCAAACCATTCTTAATTAATTTATTCAAGTGATTCGATAAAGCAGTTTTTTTTAAATTTGTAGAATTCATGAGAGATTGAAATGATTGCTGGTTTTGTAGTAGAAGAGAAAGCACTCGTAGCCTGCTTTCATTTCCTAGAGCTTTTACTATAGATAAAATCTCTTCAAACCAAAGTCCCAAACCATTATCTAACTTTTCCAATGTTTTATCATCTATCAAGTTATCTCACTTTCACTTTTTTTTGTTTTATGGGTATAAACCAATCAATTTCAGATTCTTCATCTTCGAGACTTTTAAAACGCTGTGCATCATATGACTGAATTACATAGGGATAAGCTTGTTCATATTTAGATTGGGGAAGCCAATTTTTAAAGTAGTATTCTCCACTGTCAAGATCAATTGCTTTGGCTGTAAAAGTAAGATATTTAATTCTGGGAAGTGTTTTTAAAAACATTTCTAAGGGAACTTCTGGATAATCTGTAATTTCAAATCCAACAAATACGTAATAATTACGTGTTTCAATATATTCTTCTGGTTCTATGTGTAATTCATAACTTATTGTTGAATTTGCAGCCTTTTTTATTAATCGCCAATTTTTTCTTGAAAAAGCTAATTTCATAAATCTTTGCCATAATTTACCAATTTCATTTTCAATTGTCCATTCCTTAGCAGCATGAAATGGATCTCCATAAAAAACACACCCAATGAAAGCAAAACTTTTTTCTTCAATAATCCTATGATCCATCTTAATCTTCACCACGTTATCTCTTTCTTTAATAATAATATGATCTTTATTATATATAAACCTCCCTAAAAAAAATGAACATCATCCTATTAAACATGAATACTTATATATATTGTCATCATTATTCATTATATTCAATAGATTTTAATTCATTCAATTGGTTTAAAAGAAGTATTCTGAATAAGATTGGAAGAATTAAAACTAAGGAGGTTGACAGTATATGGATAGTTCACAAAAGGAATTTAAATTAAAACCAATTGGATATATTAGAATTGAGGGGGATGATCCGATGAAAGCGGAATATTTCATAGATATCTTAGACTCCTATCGGATTGCATTAAAAGAATTAGATAAATTCAGTCATGTAATAGTATTCTGGTGGGCTGATAAAAATGATAACGAGGAAGCGAGGAGTATATTAGAAACCATCCCCCCCTATGGAGAAGATTTACCCTCTACGGGAATTTTTGCTACAAGGGCGGAATATCGTCCTAATCCTATAGCCATAACTACAGTAAATATTATGAAAGTTAATCAAAAAGAGGGATTTGTAAAAATTCCATATATCGATGCATTTGATGGTTCACCTGTCGTTGACCTAAAAGCATATTTTCCAATTTGCGATAGGATAAGAGATGTTCATATTGCACCATGGCTCGAAGATTGGCCAGATTGGTATGAAGATGGCGCAGCATGGTGGGCTGAACAGGGATTTTTTGAAGAAGAGGGATAAATTTGAAATTCTCTATTTTTTTTTAAAAATATATTAGAGGTAAGAAAAATGTGCGCAAAAATTATTGATATTAATGAAGAAAATATCGAAGAATATGGGTTATTTTGTAAAAAGACTAGAAAAACCTTAGCCGGATATCAAAACAAAGTGAAATGGATAAAAGAACGTTTTAAGGAAGGCTTAAAGTACAAATTACTCCTAGTAAAGGAAGGGAATAAGGAAACGTCACGGGGTATGATTGAATATATTCCAGGAGATTACAATTGGCGGGGAATTCAAGCTGATGGTTGGATGGTTATCCATTGCCTCTGGGTGGTAGGAAAACATAAGGAAAAAGGATATGGTTCCCAACTATTAGAAATGGCTATTAAAGATGCGACAGAAGCAGGAATGCATGGAGTTGTAGGTATGACAGCGGATAAAGGTGGTTGGTTACCCAATAGAAAAATATATCTTAACCATGGATTCGAAAAAGTAGATGAAATAGAACCTTATTTCGGGTTATATGCTAAATCATATTCTAACAGCGCGCCAAAACCGAATTTTTATCCTATTTCGGATGACAGAAAAAAGGAATATGATAAAGGAGTAACAATATTATACTCTGATCAATGTCCTTATGTAGTAGATCTAGTGGATGAGTTGATAGAAGAAAGTAAAAATATGAAAAATTTAATTAATGTGATAAAGTTAAAGGATTGTAAGGAAGCCCAGCAGAACGGAGTTTATCCTTATGGTACATATTGCATCATTTGTAATGGGGAGATTTCACTATACAAACATGCGATTAGAAAACAAATTCTTGAATATTTAAACAAGACAAAATAAGCGTGAAGTGAGAAATAAGAAATGTTTTTAGAGTTTTACATTAAAATTTCGTTTTTCTTCTTTCAATCTTTTTTTTTCTAATTTCTTTTTGACTACACAATATACTTCGCCTGTCATCATAGTCATGAAACATGAATTGCAGCTCACGCACTTAGCAGGCGAAAGATCACCATTTTCCCAGCGATTTGGTAGATCTGGTTCATATATTAAGGGTCTGCTCATTGATATGAAATCAGCACTTTTCTCTTGGAGGATTTTCTCTGCCGATAAAGGATTTCTAATCCCACCTACAAGAATTAAAGGGCAATCCTTCATTACCGGTTTTAGTTTTTTAGCAGATTCTAAAAAATAATTCTCATCTTCAGGGGATTTAATAAATCTACTCGGTAATGGATTTTTATTCAAAATAATTGATTCTCCGATTCCTCCACTTGGCTCAATTGCATCATAGCCCGTCTCTACTATAATTTTCGCGGTTTCAATTCCTTCCTCTAAATTCAATCCCCCTGGAACATCATCATCGATTTGTAGTTTAATAGTTATAGGGAAATTCTTTCCTATTTCATCTCTTGTTTGATTGTAGATATCTACTAAAATTTTTGCGCGATTTTGGATACTTCCTCCATATTCATCATTTCGAATATTTGTGTAGGGAGAAATGAAATTACTAAGTAAGTAGCCATGAGCACCATGCATCTGGACCATATCATATTCACATTCATAAGCTCTCCGACTAGCACTTACAAAATTTTTTACAATCCCTTCGATTTCCTTAGTTGTTAATTCTCGAGGGATTTGTTTAGTATATTTGTCTTCAATTGGTGACGGGGCAACAGAAGGATATTTAGGATGTGTACCTTGGCGACCAGTATGAACCAATTGTGCTGCTATTTTAGTTTCAGAATATTTGTGAACTTCTTTAACCAACTTTTTTTGGCCTTCCATGTGAGAATCATCATATAAATAAGGCTGATCAGGTCCTCCTGTTGCTTTTGGATCCATGCCGATTGCTCCAGAGATTATTAATCCCGTACCACCTTCTGCTAATTCTCTGTATAATTTTATGAGCTTCTCGCTAACAATTCCATATTTTATCGCCTTTCGTTCATACGTAGCTGAACGCACAATTCTATTTTTAATTCGGATATTTCCTATTTTTCCCGGACTAAAAAGATGTTTTAACTCTATTTTGACCACTTTAAAAGTAGATTTTTTTAATGAAAAATATAATAATGGAAGATTATTTTATGTTTTCATAATCAACATAAGGTCGAAATTTTCCTTGTTTCTCAGCTTCTCTTAAGGCGTCAATATATCCCAGGAGGTTGCTTTTAGATACTTTCTCCATCAT
>JAHQWS010000214.1 GCA_029856295.1 Promethearchaeia archaeon | reverse complement strand
GTTGTAAAGAAAATTCAATCTGAATTTGTTAATTTAGAAATAGTGCAAACAACACATGGAACTACAGAAGTTGAGAATAATCAAATAATATGGACAATAGATGAAGTTGATCCCGAAACCACAGTTCTTTTAAAATTCTCGACTGAAATTCAAGTAGAAACAAAAGATCCTGTAAAAACGGGTATAATTGAAGTTTTATATAAAGCAGAATCTTCATTTACAGGAGGATTAGCTATTGAAAAGTTTAACGCATTTACTAATAACAGACATTTTGTTGATATGATTGAAAAAGACGAACAACCAGGCTTGTGGGATTGTAAACTAGTCTTTAAAAATCCTTCTGAATTTTTCATAGAACTTTACAATATTGATATATATACTCCCGATGATCCTAATACTAAATTTGTGACAATTGATGAAGAGCTCAAACCCAAATTACCTGCAGGAGCAGAATGGCACTCTGCTTTATGGCAATATGAAAGTGATGATTATCCCTCCTTCAGAAAAGAATTAGATTTTAGTGTTTTATCCGAATTAAAAGCTGAAGTTGCAGGCTCAATTGCTATTGAGGATGTAGATTTAGTTTTAGCAAGTATCACTGGTACTGTTGCTTATGAGGTTCCGGGAATTCCAGTAACTAGGGTAATGAAAGAAGAAATTGTTGAAGAAAAAGCTGTGTCTGAAGAAATTACAGAGGAAGCTGAAATATCTGAAGAAGTCAAAATAGAGGAAGAAGTTGAAATAGAAGAAAAAGGGGAAATTTTAGAAATTAGAATTCCCTCCTACAAAGAGACTGAAATACAAGCAACTTTAACTATTACAAATGATGGATCTGCACCTTTAAATGAGGTGAGAATTACCCAAAAAGCTTTCACAGATATTTTCCGACCTCCCCATCCTGATGATCCAGAAAAACCAGATAAAATAACATTGTTATGGGATGAAAAAGAAATTGAATTAGATCCTGAATCAGTAACTATAGATGAAGATACCATACGAATTCAATTGAAAAATCTAAAAGATAGTCCAACAGGCATGTTTGAACCTGATTCTATTATAGAGGTTAAATTTCCAATTCATGCTGTAAGTCCTCCCAAAGAAACAGAATTTGAGACTGATGTCGTCTATAATGCGAATACATATCCAATCGGGCAAGAACTTGAATATTTACCTATACCTGAAGAAATTCCCCGATTAGTAGTAGTTCACATAAGGCGAAAATATCGTCTTGTCAAAAATATTGTCCCCATTGGAGAACTTGGAAATTACCAAATTATTCTACGATATGAAAATTTAGGAGATGAGCCTCTGAAAGATTTTGTTTTAATTGATAAAGTCCCCGACAATTTTGAATATGGAGAATTTACTTTAGAACCTGAAATAACCGATGAGGTTGGAACAGACACTTTAAAATGGAAAATAGAACTATTAGAAGAATCTGAACAAATGGAAGTATCCTATAAAATTAAAGGCAGCGGAGAATATCATCCAAGTGAGGCACAATTAGCATTTTAAATTTCCAAATTTTTTTTTTATTTTATTTTATAGTAAGGTTTATGAATTAGATACCTTAATTTTAAGAAATGAATATTATTTTTATAAATTCTTGAGTTTATAAGTTATTCAAAACTCATATTTTTTTTCTTCTATAACTATTAAAGATGGTATCCTCTAAAAACTTAATAAAAAAGTTAGGGATCAGAAAGAAAAAAGTTACACATGAGCTTCAAGCTTCAAAAATTTAGATAAAATCGCTGCCTCTTTGGATAAATCAACGATCTTTTTAATAGATTTCTTAGTACCTTTATATTTTATTACTGCTAGCTCGATTTCTGACAGAAATTCTATAATATTCCAAATACTCATCTGTTTAAATTTTTGTTGAACCTTTCGGGTCAGCAGTGTCAACAGGAGAAGTCCGAGAACGCATATAAATAAATGACCTCGAATACTTTCATCTGTCCAATGATACATGGGTCTAACGGATAATAGATGGGGGGATTTAATGTACTTAAATGCGCGTTCTACTGTAAATTGCTGCCGATACAACCACACAATGTCAAGAGGAGCCATATCGGGGTGGTTTGAAAGGAAAAAGCTCTTGCCGAGTGTGTCCAATTGAGCATTAAACTCTTGTTCGTTGATTTCAATTGAGTACTTGACCTTTCCAAACGTACCAGACACAGAATATTTCACCAAGGCTAGATGTTTCTTCGATTTAAGGATGCTCCGTATTTTTTTCTCAACGGCATCGGGATCCCTCCATTTCTTAATGTTTAATCGATCTTTAAACCACTCATGGATTGCATCAACCTTTTTTTCGAGTTTTGACTTAAGATTTTCTTCTTGCCATGCTTTTAATCGAGGATTATATACCACCAAGAGTCGTTCATTTGGTCCGTAAATGTTGCGGGCGAATTCAAGCACACCGATCTTTTTTCCATTAGGAAGTTCTTGCAGAGAAAAATTGGAAGGTGATAGATCATTGAATTCTTTTTGTGTGCTCGGACGTATTGAGCAGATAAAGTGAATGCCTAAAGCATTAATTTGCTCAAAAGATTCTTGAGAGAGGTTCCCCTTATCAAACACCAAACAGATATCTCCGGGATCGATACCAATACGCTTAAGTCTTTCTTTAATTCGTGAAATTTCTTTTCGAAATAAATTTGCATCTTGAACATTCCCGGGATATACCTCGTGCATTATAGGTAAACCTCCATCCTTAGTACAGAAAAGAGTCAACCCAACCAGATTAAGTGTAAAACGTCCTTCCTTAGAATGACCATGTTTCGGAAGCTCTGAACCCTCTTTAGGATTAATATAGGTAAAAAAATTGGTCGGATCGTAAAATAACGTATTTATGGACACGTTAAATTCCTTCAAGAGTTTTATATTAATCCGTGTTTCCACAGTTTCGATGACTTCAGGTGGCAAGTATTTGAAATGGTTTGTATAGGCCATGGAATCTAAATATGTTTCAATAGACGGAAATTCCTTGAAGAGGGCAGTATGTTCAAACCAACGCTGTATTTTTGCTTTAGATGTGGGTTTTACGCATCTATTAATAACAGCTAAAGCAATATAATGCCCCACTGATAATCCTTGCTCGCGTTTACTTGTACAATCGTTGATTATTTCAATAAGTCCGAGCTTCTTGACCAATTGCATGAGGGCGATTGGTAGTCCAAAATCGAGTGTTGCAATTGTAAATTCCGGTTTTATTTGAATATCAGCTTGTTCTTTCATTTTTGATTCAGGACCAAGATATTTTTGCCAAACACGCTTTGATTTTCCGTTGAGCCATGCAGTTTCTTCAAGATAAAGGTATGTATTTCCTTTTATTACTTTTTTTACTAAATGAACCATATATATATAAATTAGTGAATAGAATATTTAAATCTAGCGATTTGATTAGTATAAAAAATGATGGATCACCAGATATGGTTAGGGTATATGAGCTCAAAAATTGGGCATTTTCACTTAAGAGAAAAATGAGTTGGAAATTAAAAGAAGCTGGCTGAGATATTAGAAAAATTATATTGTTGAAGTAGAAAAAATAATGTCGGAAATAGACATTGTTTATATTGAAAAAAATATTAAAAAAAAATATTAACTTATAAACTCAAGGATTTAAAAAAAATGATTCTTACCAATTTTATTATTGAAGAAGAAAAAATTAAAATTATTTAAAGTAATATACCATAATTATTAATTAACAAAAAAAAAGAAATCAATATGTAAAAATCCATTTCTTATTATGAAAATTCTGGTAACTGGTGGTCTTGGAACAATTGGCCAACCCCTCGTCAAGGAATTGAGGCGTAGAGGCTTTGAAGTATGGATATGCGATAGGTATCATAATCATGATACCAAATATATAAAATGTGATCTTTCAGAATATCGTCAAGTAGAACAATTGTTTAAAAAAGAACGTTTTAATATGGTATTTCATTTAGCTGCGGAATTTGGAAGAGTTAATGGTGAGCATTTTTATGAAACTCTTTAGAAATCAAATGTTCTTGGTACTAAAAATATTATTCAAATGCAAATTAAACATAAATTTAAATTAATTTTTTCAAGTAGCTCAGAGATTTACGGAGATTATAATGGATTAATGACCGAAGATATTCCATTAAAAATGCCGATTAGGCAATTAAACGATTATGCCATCTCAAAATGGGTAAATGAACAACAAATTATGAACTCAGAAGATCTAAATGATGTTGAGACCGTTAAATTAAGATTATTTAATGTATATGGTCCAGGGGAATATTACTCCAAATATAGAAGCGTTATTTGTTTATTTATATATCATGCTCTTCATAATATCCCCTATACTGTCTACTTAAATCATCGGAGGTGTTCTTCGTATGTAGATGATTCTATCAGAACTATAGCGAATTTAGCAGACCACTTCTATCCGGGTGAGGTCTATAATGT
>JAHQWS010000213.1 GCA_029856295.1 Promethearchaeia archaeon | reverse complement strand
ATCTGTAGTGATGTTTAAACATTTGGGTTTAAATGTTGCAGCTGATCCTTTGCATACATTTCCATATTCTGGTGTGAATGGAGGTTTATTAATTTTATGTGGGGGAGATCCTGGAATATTATCCTCAACAAACGCACAAGATAATAGATTATATTCATTGCATACAAAGATACCAATAATTGAACCCGGCACAGTTCAGGAATGTAAAGATTTCATAAAAGAAGGATTAAGATTATCTGAACTATATCAAATCCCAATATATATCAATGTTACAACCCGTTTATGTCATAGTTATGGAATAGTTATTTTAGATAAGATTAAATCACCTCAAGAAAATGTATGTTTTAAAAAAGAACCCAGTCGATATGTAAATACTTTAAATAAAGCGTTAGCAAATCAACAGCAATATTTTGACAAAATTTCTCAAATATCAACAAATAAAAAGTTGTTTTATCTATTTAATCAAATCAAAACAATTCAAAAAAAAGAAAAGAAAAAAACATCAATAAATCAGCATATCGGAATACTTACAAGCGGTATTTGTTATAGTTATGTAATTCAAGCTTGTCGAAAATTAAATATTGACCCGCCTATTTTAAAGTTAGGATTAATATTCCCTATTGATAGAGAGGAGATTTGTAATTTTGCTAATCAGTTTGACATTAAAAAACTATTAATTGTAGAAGAACTTGAACCTTTCATAGAGATGCTTTCCAAGAGAGTGTTTTGTAATTTTTGCGATGCAAAACGTGATTTAGAGATTCATGGAAAGGATTTCATACCAAATACAGGTGAACTCAATACTGAGATTGTCGTAAAGTTTTTCGCTACCTATTTTGAATTAACAAACAAAGAATTATTGGAAGAAGTTAATAGTAAAGAAGAAATAGTAGCGAAAATTCTTCCAACACTCCCTATTCGAGAACCCACATTCTGTGCTGGCTGCCAGTATAGACCAGTTTTTTATACATTGAAAAAAGTAGTTAAAGAGATAACAAAAGAAAGTGATGTTGAGTACATTTACGCTCAAGATATTGGATGTTATACATTAGGTGAAGCATATCCATACGAAATGGCTGACTGGGTGATCTCTATGGGTTCAGGAATAGGAATCGCTAACGGTATGGCACACGTGATAAATCCTGACAAACAAAAATTAATAGCCTTTATTGGAGACAGTACGTTATTCCATACAGGTATCCAACCTCTTTTGAATGCAGTAAAGAATGATATAGACATAACGATAATCATTTTTAATAATTATTGGACCTCTATGACGGGTCAACAAGAATTTATAGCAACTCCGAGAGAATTCATCACGCACTTCGGTCCAAAATCAAAGATTGATAAAAAAGGAGTAGATTTGATTAAATTCATTGAGAGTTTAGGTGTTAAAAAGCTTACTATAACTGGAGCATTCAATCTTGAGAAATTAGAAAGAATTTTTTCAAATACTCTCAAAGAATTAGGGACAAAGATCATCGTTATTAATGAGGAATGCACAATAGAGAAAAAGAGAAGGTTAAGGCGGGAATCAAGTAATTCAAATGATAATAAAGCAACAGAGATTTATTATAAAATTACGGAGACCTGCAATAAATGCAATGAATGTATAGAAATCTTAGGATGTCCAGCTATTAATGCGGAATACACTGAAATAGAAGATAATTTGAATTATTATATTGATGAAGCTAAATGCGTGCCTGAAATCTGTCCAGGGATTTGCAAATCAGTATGTAGGAATTTTTCGATTAAAAAGACAACGATAAATCCGGATTTAAAATAAAAAAAAAATAATAAAAATTAATTTCAGTTTATAATTTCTTCTCTCTTAATGCTCTTATCATTGGAAGGTCATTTCCAGAAAGAATTTCTAGCATAGCTCCCCCAGCAGTTGAAATAAAGGAAACACCATCACCTTTTCCTGACATCACAGCAGCGGCACCCATTTCCCCTCCGCCAATTATGGTTAACGCTCCTCTTTTTGTAGCCTCAGCCATGGCTTCAACCATTTCAAAAGTGGCATCTTGAAAAACCTTTTTTTCAAAAATTCCTGGTGGACCATTAGCTATTATTGTCTTGCATTTATTTGTTATTTCCTTGAATTTCTCAACAGTTTTAGGACCGATGTCTCCAGTTGTAGTATTATATGTTCCAGCCTCGTCAATCGTTATAGATTTTCTGCTCCCATTATCATCAATAATTAAATCCTCTGGGAGAATGATTTTGTCTTCGTATTTTTTATATGTTTCGATTAACATATCTCTGTTGGCATCTAAATCTTTTGCTATTATTTTATGGTTAATCTCTCCCATATCTTTCCCTAATGCTTCAAAAATTAGGATGGCAGTTAAACCGGAGCATAAAGCATAATCTAATTTTTCATTATCGAAATTATATTTCATAGCTTTGAATTTGTCAATAGCTTTTGCCCCTCCTATAAGCATAGCCATAGGTTTATCAGGACTTTCCATAATCTTTTTCAAGTTGTCTAATTCCTTGTCAGTTATGGGGCCTGCTAGCATTTTTGGCCAACCTACGATAGATGCGTGAGCTCTATGTGCTGCTCCAAATGCATCGACTATGGCATAATCTACTAATGGGAATAGAGTTTTAATCATATCTGTGTTTTCAGCTTCGGAAAAGTCTTTATATCCTTTCATTTCAGCATCATATTTACGGATGTTATTCAATACTAAAACTTCTCCTGGATTTAATTCTTTAATTGCACTGATTGCCGTTTCGCCATAAATGTCTTTAACAAACTTAACTGGACGACCAAGTTGTTTTTCGATTTCTTTTGCATGAATATCCAAATCCGTAAAATCAGCATTTCCGGGTCGAGACTGGTGAGCCATAATGATAACAGCACTTTCACTATAGATCTCCTTTAAAAATGGTACTAAAACTCCAATTCGAGGCGATTCTGTAATTTCCATCTTCTCAACATCAATATTAGAATTGATATCAACACGCATTAGGACTTTTTTTCCTTTTAAATCCACATCTTTATATGACGTATAGTCAATCTTCATTGAGTTCATCACTTTAAGTTAGAATTATAAATTAACAAGGTTTCATTTTTTAAATTTTTTGACTTTTATTCATCTTTTCTTAAATTTATAAAGAGTAAAAGATTTAATAAAAGAGATTAAACAGTAATACTGATACTTTGAACACAATTAATTTGTAAATGATTATATATGGTTGATATTAAGGAGATTTTAAAGCAATTACTCGAAAATAAATGTTCTATTGAAGAAGCTGAGAAACTTTTAAAAGCTAATCTGATTGAGGAAGTCGGAGATTTAGCAAAATTAGATATTTTTAGAAAGACCAGAACTGGTGTTCCTGAAGTTATTTTTGCTCAAAAAAAAGATTCTCAAATGATTATCGAAATTATAAAACGATTCATTAAAACAAAGAAATTCGCAATAATCTCACGGTATACTGAGAAACAAAACAATATCATTCATAATACATTCGAAAATAAAGATAAATATGATGTAGAAACAAATAATTTGGGAAAAATCATTATAATTAAAGAAAAACCCTTTGATTTCCCAAATAAAGAGGGTATTATAGGGATTATAACAGCAGGTTCCTCAGATATTCCAGTAGCTGAAGAAGCTAAAACAGTCTCAATTACTATGGGATGTGAAGTTCTAACTAGCTATGATGTTGGAATTGCTGGTATCCATCGTATTTTTGCGCCTCTTAGCGATATGATAAAGAAGGGCGTTCATGTTATTATTGTGTGTGCCGGGATGGAAGGAACACTACCCGGAGTTGTTGCATCGTTAGTAGATATACCCGTGATTGGCGTACCAATCTCTAGTGGATATGGAATGGGTGAAAAAGGTAAAGGTGCCTTAATTACCATGTTACAATCATGTTCTCCAGGGCTTTTGGTTGTAAATATTGATAACGGTTTTGGAGCTGGTGCCTCTGCTGCATTAATTGCAAATAAAATTGCTAAATAGAGGTAATTCCTTTTAATCATCAATTATTCTTTCGAAATCTTTAGACTAAAATGGGAAAAAAATGGGTATGTTCAAAAGAATATTTAATAAAATAGGAATGTCGTTAACTTTATATATGTCATCCACTATAATTTATATTGGACTAGTTTTCATAAATTATCTAATTTAAAAAAAAAAAATAGTTGAGGCCAGTGGTCACAATTATGAATAACGAATTTTTTGATAAATCTAAAGAATTTTTTGAAAGTGGAGATATCAGCAATACTTTAGAATCTTACGAGAAAGCTATTTCTTACATTGATCCTAAGGAAAAATCTAGTTATATCCAATTCTTAAATCAAATTTTAAAGTATTGTAAAGAAAAACAACTAGAAGAAGAGGAAGCAATTGCACTACGATCTTTAGGTAGAACTCACTCAATTTTCAAGCAATATGTTGATAGTCTACGCTATCATGAGGAATCATTAAGGATACAGAGAAAACTCGGTAATAAAACAGAAGTTGCCGAGGGGTTATTATTTCTTGCAGAAGATCTTGAAGT
>JAHQWS010000212.1 GCA_029856295.1 Promethearchaeia archaeon | reverse complement strand
GAACAGCATAAGGAAATGTAGGATCAATATCCAAGGCTTTTTCATAGTATATTAATGCTTTTTTTAGGTTCTCTTTTGTTTCGTATATTAAACCAATATTATAATAACAATGTTTATAATCGGGTTTAAGACTAATCGCGTTATTATAAGCTTCCAATGCATTCTCAATCTGGCCTAAATTAAAATAAGCAATACCTAAATTATAGAATGCTTTATAATTTTTTGGTTCAATCTTAAGTATTTTTTGAAAAATATCAACTGCTTTTTCATACTCCACCACAAATTCATCATTAAGATAACCGCCATATGAAAATAAGACATCAATTAAATTTTTCTTAATTATTTCAGATTGTGGATCTTGTAGATATAAGTTCTCTAGTAATTTAATTGCTTCTTCGAACTTTTCTTCATGTTTTAATTTTTTAGCCTTATTTATAATCTCTTGTATGCTATTCAAAGCTTTCACTTTTAATGATCTATTTAATGAATCTAATAATCAAACTAGAAAAAAACGAGAATTATATCTCTTTTTCATACCAGATATACTCAGATTTTTTTAATCCAAGTTTCATTAGTAAACTACGCATTGAACCATCTGAATCTGGACAAATTATATGTATTTTTTTCATATCCTGAATAGTTTTTTTAATATATACCATGAGTTCACGTATAATATTTTCTTCAATGCCTTTTTTGAATGAATCTTCTTTTCTGGTTAAAACCTGATGTATTAAAACCCGATCATTTCCAAGATAATCTCTAAAAATTGTATATGTACCCCAACCAACCATTTTATCACCCTCTTTTACCATGACCATAGAATTCCGATATTGCAAGTCTAGTAGTCTTTTATTCAATTCATATTCAAAACTATTCCAGTTTGAGGAGAAATAAGATTTACTTTGAATGAAATCGTTGAATAAATCTATTAAGGCCTCTTTATCTTTTCTGGGGTCATATCTTTCTACTTCCACTAAATTATCACCTTATTTCGCTCGCAATTAATTAAAGATATTTCTATTAATATCTTCTCTAATTTATGATAATTTTATAAGATTATTAAATAGATTAATAAATATTCTTTTTTATAACCTATAATAATTAAAAATGACGAAATATGAAAAAACAAACAAAAAAAGCTAAAAAGATAGAACAAGATAAAATCATAATTCCATTTAAAGCTTTAAGAGAAGGTGTTATTACACCAAAACCATCAAAAAAAGGAGATGCGGGTGCTGATGCGCGTATTATTGGATTTAAAAAAATTATCAATGAAGATGGAAGAAAGGAATTAGTTGATATCGATTCAGAAAGCTATACATTAAAACCATTAGAAAGGATAGGATGTCCTTTAGGATTTTCGACAGCAATCCCTGAGGGGTTTTACTTTAAAGTCGTCCCTAGAAGCGGTTTATCTCTATGGGATGGATTATCAATCGTAAATACTCCAGGTACCATTGATACTGGTTATAGAAACGAATGGATGGCGATTGTAGTTAATCTATCAAATAGAGAGGTTACTCTAAAAAAAGGAGACCGAATTTGCCAAATAATACTTGGCAAATTATATAATTATGAGTTTGTTGAGACAGATGAACTGCTGGATTCAGAACGAGGTTTAGATGGATTTGGCTCCACTGGAAAAGAATAAAAGCTTGTTTTTAATATCAACTTTTTTTACATTTTTTTGTTTTTTCATATAGTTTAGTAGATTAGATTTATTATTTAAAAAACAAACTTCTTAAAATTTTATTAATTTCTTGAATTATTATTCTTGATGTAATTTAATATTATTTTTGGTATTTAATTTGACTAATGTTAATGAAAAAAATTTAGCGAAATCTGGCCAAACTGACGAAAATTTGTCAAAAAACCATTTTCTCTACAAGATTTTAAATCCTAAAAGCATGTGTGTTTTTGGGGCCAATAACAACCTAATCCAAACGATGGGATCAATGCAGCTTCGGAATTGCCTAGCCGGTGGAGGTTTTGACGAAAATATTTACCCAATTCATCCGAGATTGGAGAATGTTCAAGGATTTAAAGCTTATAAATCAGTCTTGGACTTACCTATTGTTCCCGATTTAGCATTTATTATTTTACCCCCTAAGGTTGTTCCTGAGGTTATGGAAGAGTGTGGACAAAAAGGAATAAAAAATTTAATTATTACATCAGGGGGTTTCAGGGAGAGTGGTCCTGACGGAATTAAATTATCCCAAAAAATCGATGAAATTGCCAAAAAATATGAGATGCGTTTTATTGGTCCTAATTGTTTAGGTGTATATAATGGATGGTTCCATTATCCCGAAAAAGAAAACGCTTATATTAATACTTTCTGGATCTATGTCCCTCACAAAAGAGGTAATATATCGCTAGTAAGTCAATCCGGGACCATAGCCGCTCAAACTGCGTGGCATACAAATAGATTGGGAGTTAAAATTGGGAAATCTATTTCCATAGGGAACGAAAGGAATATTGATATTGTCGATTTTTTAGAATTTTTCAGAGATGATCCTCAAACAGAGGTAATTGGAATCTATTTAGAAGAGGTTAAGCGAGGTAAGGAATTTATAAAATTGGCTCAAGAAATAACTCCTAAAAAACCAATTGTAGCGATATATGCAGGAGGGTCTGATGCTGCAAATCGGTCAATCATGAGTCATACTGGTTCTCTAGGCGGGAATGAAAAGATTTACGATGCTGTTTTTAAAGAAACGGGAATTATATATACAAATTCGGTTATTGACTTTTTATATTACCTTAGAACACTATCATATGCTCAATATAATAAGGTATTTCCGAAAGGGCGAAGGGTGGGCATTATCACAGATTCGGGTGGATCTGGTTCGATTATCACAAAAATGGCAGAAAAATACAGTTTAAAAGTTCCAGAATTCTCAAAACAATTGCAAAATAAAATTTCTGAATTTATACCTCCCACGGGAAGTAAGTCTAATCCAGTAGATATAACTTTTTTTAGAAATTATAATGATTTTTTTGTTAAATTACCGAAATTATTAATGAAATCTGGTGAAATTGATTGCCTAATTTTTGATGGTATCTTCGATTTTCAAGAGGTTTTTGAGGTTATGGAAAAATCTGGATATCCTGTGGATGAGAACATTCGGGATTCCATGGGGTTATTCTTTAGTATGGTTATACAACCCGTACAAAGATTAGTTCGTAGAAAATCCATTCCGTTTTTTTACAGTGGACCTCAACTTTACACTCATCCGCTATATAGGGAATTTCTCGATAATAATATTAATATCTTTGATCTTTGGGACCAACCCTCCAAATGTATGATCATGCTCGTAAATTATGCTGAATATCGAAGAAAACATTCTTAATTATTTAAAATTAAGTTCAAATTATTATATTCATTTTTAAAATCAATTTTATTGAAAATATTGTGATTTAGCATTGACTGAATTGTCGAAAAGAAACAAGCATCCTTTAGAAGGGCACTTCTTATATTCTTTTTTAAATCCTAAAAGTATTACGGTCTTTGGAGCAAATAATGAATATCTTGGGACGATGGGCGCGATGCAACTCCGTAATGTTATTTTTGGGGGATTTCCAAAAGATAAGATCTTTCCCATTCACCCTAAACTAAAGGAAATTCAAGGTTTAAAGGCGTATCAAAGTGTATTAGATTTACCTGAGATCCCGGATTTAGCATTTATTATTTTAAGACCACATATAGTGCCTCAAGTTTTAGAAGAGTGTGGAAAGAAAGGAATAAAAAAAGTTATAATTACTTCAGGTGGATTCCGGGAAATTGGAAATGAGACCTTATACAAAGAACTTATTAAAATTATTAAAAAATATGATATTAGATTTATAGGTCCTAATTGTTTAGGTGTATATAATGCGTGGTACAGATATCCGGAATTTCCTGAAGCCAACTTCAACACGATGTGGATTCATGAAACTCCCGAAAGGGGTAATATTTCAATCGCAGCTCATTCAGGAACCATAGCATCTCATATTTTTTGGGGATGTAAAGAGATTGGTGTGAAGATCGGTAAATCTTTTTCAATCGGTAATGAAGATGATATTGATATAGTTGATTGCTTAGGTTTTTTAAAAGATGATCCTGAAACAACTGTAATAGGGTTATATATTGAAGAGATTAAGAGGGGAAAGGAGTTTATTGAGTTGGTAAGAGAAATTACTCCTAAAAAGCCTATAATTGCTATATATGCGGGGGGTACAAAAGCAGCTTCTAGAACAATTATGGGTCATACGGGCTCGATGGCTGGTGATGATAACATATTTGACGCTGTATTTAAAGAAACAGGTATTATTTCTACTATTTCGATTAAGGATTTTATGTACTACTTAAGGACATTTTCAAGCGGAATTCTTCCAAGGGGTAATAGACTTGGAATTTTAACTGATTCTGGTGGGTGTGGTGCGATGATGGCAAAAGCAGCTGAAAAGTGTGGTTTGATTGTTCCGGAATTTTCAGAGGAATTAAAATCGAAACTTAAAGAACATGTTGTAGATATAGCAAATATAGATAATCCAC
>JAHQWS010000211.1 GCA_029856295.1 Promethearchaeia archaeon | reverse complement strand
TTAATTCTGTTCAACCTGTTCTAAATACTGCCGAATATTTTAAAAAGAGTGGTATGCATGTTGAAATTACAAACCTAATCATCCCTGATTTGAATGACAGTAAAGAAGATATTGAGAAAAAGTTAGCACAACTAATGGATACAGTTCCAGAGTGCGAAGGGTTAATCGCGGCAGATTTAAACGGTAAGGTTATTGTAGGGCAGACTATTACAGAAATGGACCATTCGAAAATCGCAAAATCATGTGTATCAATCATTAAAGATTCAAATACATTGGGGACGAATATAGATAAAGGGCCTATAAAAAATATTACTATTGAGTTAGAAGAAGGATTCGCAGTTTTAGTAGGCTCAGAAAAAACAGTGTTAATTGCGTTGGCAGGCATCGATGGGAATGCATCGTTAGGACTTCTTAAGCGAAATTTAATAAGTATTTCTAAGTTATAATTTTATTTTCTTCTTTTTTTACTAAAAGTTGAATCTGATATAAAAGGCAATTTCATTTCTTATAAAATCAAAAGAGAGAATTTAAAAGTTAATTATTTTTTATCGTCTAAACCTTCTTTTTCTAGAAGGGAGTCTAAATCTGTCGTTTTTTTCTTTTTGTCTTTTTTAGGTTCTTGTTTCTTTTTTCTTAAGGCTTGTTTAGGTTTAGATTTTTTGGCTTTTTTCACTTTTTGAGGTTTCTTTTTCTTCTTTTTCTTTTGTTCAACCATCTGTCTTGTTGAAATACGACCTTTCTTAGGCTTCTCCTTCTTTTTCGGTTCTTTTTTTACCTTTTTCGGAGGCAATTCAACCTTTTCAGGAGGTTTTTCAACAGGAGGAACTTCTTCAACTTTTTCTATAGGTGTTTCTTCAGGCGTAAGTTCTTCTTCCAAAAGCTCGTCCAAATCAACAGTCTTCTTTTCCTCAATTATTTCTTCTTTTTCTACTTCTTTTTCTTCAACTTCAGGGCGTTCAAGTTTTAATTCAGAAACTTTAACATATTTTCCTCTCCTTGGACGTTTCTTTTCGACTTCTTTAACTTGCTTTTCAAGCTTTTTCTTGATCGATCTATAATAAAAGAGAGCGCTAATTCCGATAATAGCTATTAATGCTAAAACAATATAAATGAAATTTTCAATAAAATAATCAAATAAAGGTTTATGAACTAAATCTAAATTAATAGTCTTGTGTATAAATATTATTTCTCTTGAAATAATATTTTCAGCTTTAACAGTTACAACAACTTCTAGTTCATCTGAATCACTATCTCCTACTTCCAATTCGATGATAATTATAGTGGATTCTCCTGATTTAAAGCGATCTAAAATAGTATTGTCTTGACCTTTAATCTCATAATCAACATTCCTATTATCAATTTCTATATCAATTTCAAGTATTTTTAAAATTGAATTTCCATTGTTCTTTAAATTTACTATTATAGTAGAAACTGTATTTCTATAAACAAAAGTCTCATCATCCTCGCTAGATAACCTTATGCTGTTTGTTTGTATTACTATATCAACATCACGATTTTGAGTACCATTTAAAGTCATATCGTCTCCAGACCAAACTAACCGAAATGACTTGCTTACATTAGCATTAATTATACTATTTGAAGTATCCACTTTTAGATTAATAAAGCCATCTGAACCTGTAAAGCCAGAGGTTATATTAAACCATGAATCTCCGTCATTATATTGGCATAGCACTTCTTTATTAGATAAAGGAATGTCAAACTCCGTTGCCAAATTAGTGCTAATCGTAAAAGTTTTTCCCTCTATAGGTTCTTCTGGATTTACTGTGATATTCCAAAATTTAATAGGGCTTTTTAAACCTATAGAAAAGTTGACTAAATTGTAAATACTTATATAATCTTTATTAACAACATTAGCTATAAAAGTACAATTCTCAGGGAGATATGTACATTCATCTTTCTCAAAATATTGCAAAATTGCACGATTAGATCCTGGTTCCTTTAAAGCAACTACATAACCCTCAAAAATATCATCTTTTTCTGGGATAAGTAGTGAATAATCTTCACTTTCATAAGTTCCCGCGTAATTGTCTTCGATATATACTTTAATCAACGTTTTGGCACCACCCTGTCTAATTGGTGCATTTACACCATCCCAAGTTAAATCATTTTCAATCGAAGGTAATGCTAAGTCAACACTAAATGTCTCTGTATCCCCTGTTTGTCCTAAGGATTTTAGATTCTTTGTAGTAGAAGTAGTACTGTTTATAATCCATTCCTCATTTATATATGAAACAAGCTGCACTTCAAGTGATACATCTAAATCATAAAAAAGGTCTCTATTCTGAATGGTTATATTAATATGAATTTCTTCATTAGGATTTAGAATTGTTTCATTTTGCTTGAAATTGCTCATATATACCTCGAATTCATATCCCGTGTAATCTTGGACGTATGAAAATGTGCCAGTATCTAATGAATAAGAATTATTAACTGGATAAAAATTTGGATCATATTCACCTGTTGTTTCATTTACTATGGCAATTAACATTTCAGCCTCAGGAGTATAATCTTTAGAATTATTTAGCTGCACCGTTCCAGAAAGTAAATATTTATCTGCAATACTGTCAAAAGTACAATTTTCTAGCACTAATTCATAAGAGTCTATATATATTGGTATTTTATTGCATCCAACAATCGAATAATTTGTCCAGAAATACCCTAAATAATATGTTCCTTGAACAGGAATATCCTTAGTAATGTTATATATTGTCTGATTATTAAAATCATAAGAAAGAAGAGTTTCATCTTTAGATAAATTGCCGTTGGTGTATTCACGATTGTTTATAAGAGTACCGTTTGGATAATATAACGATACATTCACAAAACCGCTCTTTGGCGCTAAATTGTTAGGTCCTTGGATATCAGCGCTAATTGAAATATTATCTCCAAACATGAAACCATTGGATTCCCATAATATTTCATTATAATTAATATAACTATGCATACCACTATCTTTTATCGCATTAAATCCTGTTAAATAGAGCGAATAAGTTCCATTATATTCTGCTCTTTCGGACATTGAAGTATTTATAATACTCGTAGATAAAACGACCTTTAAATACCCCGGCATATTTTCCATAGAAGATTCCTTTGTTTGACTAAATATTTCGGTACCGTTCGGTGTAGTTAAATTATGAGCTGTAAAATAATTTGGATATATAAACCAAAATTGAGTAAAGTTCCACTTATATGTGTCAAATTTATCTAAATTTAAAGTATAATTAAATATCCATTCTGGATCTGGTGCCCCCTCTTTTGGATCGAAATCATAATTGACCCTATATTCAGTAGTGGCATTTTCAACTCTATAGGCAATTGCCGTATAATTCACATCAAATTTAAAACCTTTAATATCTGTTGTATTCCAAGTTAGTTTGACAGTAAAATTATTTCCGTCAATTTCTATTGGATCTGTAAGGTTATGATCCCAACGTCCTATACCCCATTTAAGGTCTGGACTATCACCACAATCTATATCAAAGTCCTCTTCAAATTCTTGATTATCGATCCTTAATGTCTTATTGCCATTAATCTCAAAATCTGAGGCCATATAGCCTCTTGTTACATTTAATTTGAAAAGGTGAGCATCTAATGGAGATGCAAAAGTTTGAGCACGGAAGAGCGGAAAGGAAGGCTTGCCAAGAACCCAATTAACGCCATTTATTGAGGTTTTTATTTGATGGTCAACTTCACTATCACCATATCCAGTAGCAGGAACAGTTACTAAACTATAAACCCCTTTGGAAGTGTTAGATTTTATTACGATATAATAATTATACCGACTTAAGTTACTAGTATTAGCAGTATCAAATTCAAAATAAGTTAAATTATCATCATTATAATCATCAAATGTTAAAACAATTGAATCAAGTGGGGGCTCCGTTAAATCTGGGGCTATAATTGTAGCGCCTGACCCCTCTCGTAAATTATTTATTCCTGAAATTCCAGTTGTTTTCATTGTATTATTTGCTCGATAAAGAGAGATAGTCAAATTTCCATTTTTAGCTTTGTCAAGGTCCAGTGTTCTTATCCAAGCATAGAACCCATTCACCGTAGTATTAATTCCTCTGAGGTCAAATTCTAATGCGACCCAATTATCTTCTGCGATAGGTAACTCTATTACAGTTATGGACTTAAAATCAAATTCATGCAAAGATACGTTAAATTGATCTCCTGTTCTATTATATATAAATCTAATGAGAGTACAATCTGAATCGTTTACCGATCCTAAATTTTCATTTATGATTATCTCATCAATATCACGAGGTCCAAGAGTGTAGTTGATTTCTGTGTTATCAATTATCGTACGCCATTCATCGTAATAAAAATCTCTTATTTTAACTGAAACATCAACGTAATGATTATCTGATCCAAAAATACGAACATTTTGAGTAAAATTAAGTATAAATCCAATTATATTAGTTCTGTTAAAGTCGAGTGGCTCAGTCCCGAAGTCCGGATCTCCCCTGCCAACAACACCAGAAAAATTGGCTAGAATTGTAAAATCCACTGTTTCGACACTAC
>JAHQWS010000210.1 GCA_029856295.1 Promethearchaeia archaeon | reverse complement strand
CCAATAGACAGCGCGTTTCTTAAACAGGTGAGAAATGGGCAGGACAATGATAAATACGAGAGCAGCGAAAACCGCATTTTGTATTAAAAAAAGAACGACTATCCGGCTCATAGGATTCAGCCATGAAAGTATTCCGAGTTCCATATCATTCCTCTTCTTCTTTCTTTTCCCGGAGGATTCGGTTGAGTTCCTCCATCTCCTCAGGAGAGATAGCCTTGCTCCTGGCGAATAGCGACACCACAGATCCGGTATCAATTTCCAGAACCCGATCAGCAAAGAATTCCACCATTCGGGCCAGGCCCGCCGGCCGGGTTATAAGGGGTTTATAGAGGAAAATACCGTGAAATTCTTCCCGAAGCATCAGCTGTTTGGTTACCATCCGATCCATCATCGTCTTGGTCGTGGTGTAGGCCCATCCATAGGGTCCTTTCAGCTCATCATGGACTTCACGTACGGTCTGCTTCCCATTTTTCCATAAAATCCGCAGGATATCATATTCGGCCCTGGAGAGTTCCGGAATATTCTTTGACTTTGTCATGTATAAGCTCCGATGCAATTATATAATAACAAAGCTACTACAAAGTAGTAACACAACTAAATATAAGCAATATTTTTAAAAAGTCAAGGATTATTTCATCTTCTTACTGAAATTCGGGTTAAAAGTGTCGTCGCGCACGTTCGATGTTATTTATGCGCACGATAAATGTTATTTATAAAGCAATAAAAAAGCCCAACCAGCGTAAGGATTGAGCTTGAAAAATGAGTTTAATTTAAAAATGATGTTAACGATTATACTAACCGGCTGAACCGCCAAAAGTAACATTCCTAATTTATGTGATTCCACTAAATTCTCAGATATAAATTTAATGGACCGCGGTTCAGTCCGACTTCAGTTTTGGGTTATAAATCGATGTTATTTATTAATGTCAGACAAAAACTGACTTTCATATTTAATAAATTGTTCGGATTTTAATATATCCCATAAATAAAATATTGGAACAACTAAAGAAAATTTACCACCTGTTGCATCAGATAATGCCCCACTCAAAATACCCATTAAAACTATTTTTTTTTGAGTAAAATTTTGACCAGCGATCTTCAATCCAGTTGGCAATTCTTCTACACAAAATATAGGTGCACCACTATAACCCTGTGCTAATGCTTGGTCTAATAAATAGTATTTTAATTCTGGGTTGAAATTTGGATGCTCTAACGTAGTAATATTGCTTGCAACTTGAGCCTTTTTTGATATCGGGCTAATTGATTCATGAATCCCAAGACCCAATGGAAACCCTAATATATAAACATCAGATAGCAATTGCACACTTTTCTCTTCCTTCAAAATATCTTTTGCGTTTATTGCTATATGCATTACTTTTTTTATTGGATAGGCGATAGGATGTATTGCAATATCTGCGATAGGATGATAAAACCATCTCGCTCCTTTTAAGTTATTTATAAAATCAAATGTTATTTTAATGCTTTGATTACTCTGTACATTAACAATTATCTTTGAAGTATCTTGTAAAAAACTAGCTACATGCTTAGCCGTTACTAGATAATCTTTGCCATTATTTTTAAGTATGAAACCTGTACCAGATTGCTTAGTTATTTTAGGTTCAAACTTATTGGTACTCGGATCTTTATACCAAACTTCAAACTTTTGCCCGGATTTCATTTCAAAGGCTTGGGTTTCTTTTAATAAAAATACTACTGTTTTACTTAAATCGTCAATAGTTTGACTACAAATATTAACTGCGAGAATGAAAATGATTATTATTAAATAACTTATTTTAAATTTCATTTCTAAATACCTCATATTTATAACGTTATATTCACTATCCCTCATCCACAGCCCAATCTCATCCAGATTGGAGGCTGCATCGCGCTATATAATATAATTTTTCTCTTGACCTTTAGGACAAATATGGATTATGTGGCAAATCTACTGAAGAACCTCGCACAACACACCTTCTAAAACGCTGTTTAATACGCGAGAACCTTCAGTAGTAACAACTGTCTTCGTCCCGGCCATGCTTTGAAACTGGATCATTTTCAGTTTGAGTCGACCATATTCAATCGTTTTGTTGTGATCAAATGAAACATTTACTAGTTGGTCAAAGAGAATAGTGTCGTCTTTTTTGTGAACCTCACCAATGATATCTGCGGCAGGAATCCCATTCTGGTATATCTTATCCGAATCCCGAGTAACGACTGTCTCTGCGATCTTAGGTTTCTGGGACAAAAACTTTTTGAAAGTTGCTTTCGGATCAATATGCGATTTACAAGTCCAAATCAAAAACCAGCCAGTCACAAAAATTACTACTGCTGTAATGACAATTTTAAAGGCCAGTTCCATAATATCCTCCTTTATTATGTAACCTTAGATTCTGTAGCACTCCCTACCATATGCCATACCCACGCACAAGTCTAGAGAACTTTCGTAAAATAATTCTATTTTTTCGTACAGGGATGTTTTATCTCCCGACTTTTTAGGACGGATATGTTTTATACCATTTTGTAAAATCATGGATCTTTAATGAACTCAATAAATGAACTGACTTAATACGTCACTCTTTTTATAATAATAGGCTCTTGATTCCCCAATTTGATATACATTTTCAATAGGATTATTAAAAAGCACAAGATTCGAACCATCACCAATAGCACTTGAAAATATGATACCATCATATTTAAAAAACCTTGCAACATCCGCTATATATCTTGGAACAAAATATTCTGGCTTCCAAGAAGAACTACCATCAGGTTTATTGCCAACAAAGCCATTATATATTATTGCCCAATATATAATATCGATATCAGGATCGATATTATCATAATCACTTCTTAAATCAAGCAGCTTATTAAGTTTCCTTATTTGAAATTCCTGTATAGTACATATGTTTTCTGGACCTTCCTTAATTTCTAGAAAGGCTGTTTTCTCTATTTCCGCTAAATATAGAAATGCTTGTCCAGTGTGATTAAATCGACCTTCGGGAATATAATCTTTTTGAGGATCAGGTGCGCCCATTTCTTCTGATGAGAAAATTCTACTCTCATTATTTATTTTTCTTGCTCGATACCATACTTCGGATTCAATAGCATGTACTTTCCCTGCTTCAACTAATTTAAAAATATGTTCACCAATTTTTGTTGGAGACGTTAGTCCTAAGTAAGGGTATGCTGAAATGAATTTATTAAATTCATATAGTTTAACGATTATATCATCGTCTTCGATTTTTTTTAATATTTCTTCTATTTGATAATCATACTCAGATTTTATTTCAACTTGATCGCACCTTGATTGAAGTGGATGTCCGCAATGTGGGCAATATAAATCTTCTAATATTATCTTCCATTCATCATCTGAAAGTTCCAAGTCTATTAACAAATCATACAAATCAGTATGTGGATTATTCCATACGATTGCATCTTCAATCCATGGCCTACAATTAAAACAAGCTACTATATCTTCTTGTAGAATGTCTTTCGCTTTATCAATTTTACTCTGTTTTGTCATATTTTTTTACGCGTATAACCTTAGATTCTATAGCACTTATTCTGAATCACAGCAGTATGGGGATACTTTTATCTCTTGACTTTTAGGACAAATATGGGTTATTATTTCTTTTTTAAAAAATCAGAAAGTAAACCTAGAATATCTGCTATAACACCTACTAAAATTCCTATAACAATTGCTTTGTAAAAAATAGACCAATTAAATTTATTAATTATAGTAATTATTATACCTATGACTAGACCTAACGTTGCACCACCCCATACTGCATTTTGTTTCCGAAAAAAAGATACAATTAAGAAAATAAATGCGATTATTGTTAAAATTTCCCACATGACTTTTTACTTTAATAATGAGAGATTCTGTGAAACTTCATAATCAAAGAAACGCGTCGCGGACAGCATAGCAGACCAAAGCCGAATGAAAATGAAAGAATGAAACGTTGCTGCCGCGTCCGTCAGCAAATATGTGATATAAAATTATTAAACTGGTTCATACCCTTTTGAAATCGCATTGAGCATTGATTGGATGGGCTTATTTTGAATCGGAGCAGATTCAATACTTTTTCTAATGTCCAATATCATATTAGAAGCAGTATTGCACGCCCATCTGGCTGTCTGTCTCGTGCATACCTGCGATAGCCAACTGGAGTCAACTCCGGCGATAAATTCACCTACTAATTTCCGAGACTGTAAATCAGTTAAAAATTTTGGTGGCTCTTTTGTCAATTCGACAGGTTTACAGTGAATTATATTATTACGCAATTTGATAAGTAGGTCAAAATCTTGATATGGAATTTTCCCTTTGTCATATGTACTACCACTGATTATAAGTTTTGATAGAATGTATTTAAGTTTTGTTGATTCCTTCGAATTTCCCAACTCCTGTAATGTATCCGCGAGTTGTAATACCTTTTTGCGTATTCCGGCGAAAGTTGCCACTGATTCCGGAGGAAAGTTTACCACTTAGTTTCTATAACATATCAGTACAATATACAAAATACAAGTGGCAGTTTTCAACCGGAATAAGTTTTTTTTGATTT
>JAHQWS010000209.1 GCA_029856295.1 Promethearchaeia archaeon | reverse complement strand
TCCTAAATTAACGCATTATATCTCAATGAAAAAGAAGGTGAAATATAAAAAAAAGCGGGTAGAAAGATTTTATAAACGAAGAGAGTTGAAAAGCTTTATAATTCTTCATTCATTTATAAAAATACCCTAAATTTTAATTATTTTTTTTTAATGAGATTCCTAAATTAAGGTTTTCTATCAGTTCAGAAAACCGATTTCTTATTGTTACTTCAGTAACTTGCGAGGTTTTAGCAATTTTTCTCTGTGTCCTACGCTCTTTGCACAAGATTGAAGCTGCATAAATTGAAGCTGCACATACGCCAGTAGGCCCCCGTCCAGAGGTTAGTCCTCTCTGTTCTGCCATCTTTATAATTTTTTTAGAAATTTGCTGGCATTTTTGAGATAAATCCAATTCACTGATAAAGCGAGTGAGAAAATCAATTGGTTTAGTTGGATTTAAATTTAATCTTAATTCTTTGGAAATAAATCGAAATGAGCGCCCGATTTCCTTTTTATCAACCCGGGCAACTTCTGCTATTTCATTTAAAGTTCGTGGCATTTTATACATTCTACATGCAGCATATAGGCTAGCTGCTGCTACTCCTTCAATACTTCGCCCACGAATAAGATGTGCTTCAACAGCATCTCGATATATTTTTGCAGAACATTCGCGTAGATTTTTCTGTAAATCTAAGTTAGAAGCCATTCGATCCAATTCAGATAAAGCAAAGGTCAAATTCCTTTCAGTTGCGTCTGATACTCTTATACGACTTTGCCACTTTCTTAATCGATAAATCTGTGCTCGTAATTTTGCTGGAATTTCTTTTCCAAAAATATCTCGATTTTTCCAATCGATCATCGTCGAGAGCCCTTTATCATGAATCATATAAGTCATAGGTGCTCCTGTTCGAGTTCGTTTCTTTTTTTGGTCCGCATCAAAAGCACGCCATTCAGGCCCTTGGTCAATATGTCGCTCTGAGGCGATTAATCCACAATTTTCGCAGACATATAGCCCTCTATTTTCATCAAAAGAAATAGAATTTCCGCACTCAATACAGTGATTATCGCCGCTAAAAGAATCCTTATTAAGTTCTAGAACTGTCAATTTTACGTTATTCCAACTTGAAATAATTTACACCTTTAATTTAAATTTTTTTTTAAAAATTTTGAAAAGTCTTATCAGACTTTAACATAAAGTTCATTATATGGGCTAAATTCTTTATTCTGTAGAGTTTTAATGGAAATAAATGGTAAGGTTATTGGTCCAAATATTTCTTTAATATACCCTATTTCCTCATAATTCATATTAAAAACAGGTTTATGGAAAATTTTTTCAAAGCTTCTATTCCATCGTTTTACTCTAAATATTTGATGCTTTTTAGATTTCCCTATGTAGAATAGATTTAGTTTAACCCAACCTTTCAATATATTACCATCTTTGGTTATTGAAATATAAAGAAAAATAATTGATCTTTGCTATTTAAAGTTATTGAATAATTATTGAATAACTACAAAAAAGTAGAATCGATTTTTGCTAACATATTTTGTTTTTTTTGCCAAAATTTGTTAGTATCAACAGAAAAAAAAAGAATTTTTTATTCCAAAGCATATAAAAATTTACAAATTTTCATGGAATTATTTTATTTTGGATCAAAAAAACTTACCTTGTTAATTTCAAAAATAATCTTTTTCTAAATAGTATTTTATTTTGCAATCACAATCATAATCTTTTTCCTTCTGCGGTAGTCTATTTAACTCCTGATTTAAAACAAAATCATTCAGCATTCTTATCATTTTCGAATTACATTCTCTTTTTAAGCAATTATGAATTCCTCTTTTTGTTCCCGCACCTGAGGGGGCGGATACTATTCTTATCTTTTTTAGATCATCTTGGTTTACTGCTTTTTTTATACATTTAAAAAGAGAGTAAAACCAAGGGGGTCTATACCTATTTTGATACCATAAATATTCTGCTAACGAACCTCTTTGAATATTCAACGGATTGATGGAAATCGTATTTACTTTAAGATCAATTAAACTTTTAATTGAATCTATACAATCATCAATTGCGCTCTGTTCATTAAGAAAGGGGGGTTTAAGTAGCAAGTAAACTTTCACACCTATATCGTAGCTCTTACACAAATTAACAGTTTCAAGAAAATTCTTATACATTAACCCTTTATTAATATAATTGTTTCTAATATAATCATTAACAGTTTCAAGACCGATACCTATCTCAATATATTTATTTTTAAGGTTATGCTTAAGTTCTGTTAGATGATCTGAGGATAAATATTCGACTCTTGACTCTATAACGAATTCTTTGATATTCTTAATTTCAGAAATTCTTTGGTAAATGTGCTTACGAGCACCACTATCGAGTTCAGTTTCATCGAAAAAGCTGCCGGAGTTAAAAATTTTAAGGATATAATTATGTTTTTGATTGTTTAATTCATTTACTTTCTGTTCCAATGCATAATCAAATTGCTTGATAATAAACTGCGATGGTACTGCTTTAATATTGGCATCTTGAATGTACCCACACATTGTACACCCTCCAGAATTACCTAAAGCCCAGCTGCATCCCTTAGTTCTCAATATTACTGTAAATTCTTTGCCAATTTCGTCTATAAGCCTATCAGTTTTTGTCCAAAAACTAACGGGTTTTTCCAACTGTTCATTTGTAAACTCTCTTTTTTTTCCTATTGCTTTTTTTCTTAAAGAACATACAAAATCGGCTAACAGATTCTGATGATTTTCATTTAGCACTTTCATAGACTATAGCAACTCGACCCGTTTTTGTGTTTTTTATAACATTAGAACCAATAATAACATGTCCCATTCCAACAATGTTTACTTTATCTTCATCTAGAATTATTACATTATCATAAGGTATGAGGTTTCGACTAAAATCTAATACTCCTGGACGAAAAAGGGTATTTCCACTCATTTTTTTGCCGTTAAATACAATAAATCTTACCAATTCCAAAAATGGAGCCAATAAATATGCCCCTTTTATCGTTAGATCTATCTGACCTGTACTATAATTGAAAAAACCTAAAGAATTATTGCTTTTAGCATCTAATATCTCAATCTGAGTATGGGGTTTACCTTTTCTTATTTTAATCCCATTTTTTAGTATTTTTACTCCTGAGCCTTGACCATACTGATAGTCTAAAATTTTTATAAATTTACGATCCCAAGATTTTGATAAATATAATTCTTTAGAACTACTATCATTCGGGCTAAAATCTTTTATTTTAGAATCAATCAGAGATTTTAATGATTGCAAAGATTCTTTAGTAGTTAAATTTTGAGTAATTTCTGTAAAATAAAACTCATGCTTCAGTTCTGTTTTAACCCTGTTCACAATTTCGATATATACTTTATTGAGATGGCATATTATAGGAATGTTATGGCTATATTTTTCAAGTAATTTAACAAGCATCTCAGCAGTAATCTTTATTTCTTCATGATCCCATTCACCTGTAACTGATATATCGTAAGAATTGGCAGGATAAATATTTTCTAATTGTCTCGGAATTACACCTAGCGGAGATGTTAGAATTAATTCTTGAAAATCAGGAAATTCAGGATATTTTCTTAATATACTTAGAAATTTTTTATGGGATTTGGATTCTGAATATGGTTTTCCTGCTGAACAAGGAAATAATATTATTAATCTAGTTTGTTGTTCCGGTTCAAAGGTCCTAATTACTCTTTCTCGGAATTCTCGGAAATCCGGCCTATGATATGATAATGCCCCAAGACAATTCACTTTTTTATTTTTTTGGGTGATCGGAGTTTCATATTTAATTAGATCAAAATAATCTCTATCTAAAATTCTTAACATAGAAATTAAATTAGTATCGTCTAAGGAGGATTTTTCAACAAAAGCCCGGAAGTCCTCATAATTTAAATATTGTATGATTTTGTTCATATAGGTTTTTGCTGAAATTAAATTATGGAGGCTTAGCAAGTTTATTTTTTCTGAGGAATATTTTTCTTCTAGTAAATTTTTCAAATTTCCTCTACAAGCTCGGCACGAACAAGGCAAAAATTTAATCTTATATATTGGTAATAAATATTCTAAAGCATTATAAAAATTCTCTGAAGATAAATATAATAAATAAGAGCTATCAATTAAATCAATTCCTAAATAAATTAGAATGGGGTAAAAATTTGGGATAATTCTGCCTGAAGCTAATAAAATAATGTTGTTGTCTAATTCTTGCTTTAACTTTAATACAAAATCTATAATCTTCCTAAAATTAGAAATATTATCAAAAATATCCGCTAAATTTAAAATTTTTATATTTTCATTATTTTTAATTACTTTAAAATACATATCAGATAATTCTAAAAAGTCAAAGATTTTAACTGTTAACCCAAAATTAAGATCTGTGTTATTCTTAAGAATAAACTCAGCGTGTTTCAAGTAGTTTTCAATTTCTTTTAAAGCAAAATTCTTGTTTATTGCAGTGGTTGGTATATTAAAGGGGATAATCGCAAGAATATCATTCTCAATAAATATCCTTTTATTTCTTAATATTATATCTTGGAATTTATCCATAGTACCTTTGTTCGTGTATATAAAACTCGCAGATTTAAAATTTTTTTTCAATATTTCACTTTTCAATAGTTT
>JAHQWS010000208.1 GCA_029856295.1 Promethearchaeia archaeon | reverse complement strand
CTCCTGGAATCGTAGAAGTGGTAATGAAAATATCTAAACTAATAGTTGTACTATATTTAAAAAGTTCTTGTTTACATGAGTCATATAAATCTATAATTTTCTCAGCATAACCTAAAAAAATTCTTCCCTCCGGGGTAAGTTTAAATTTCCTAGTTGTTCTATCTATTAGCTTAACGCCTAATTCCTCCTCTAATTGAGATATCTGATGAGATAATGTGCTTTGGGATATTGAAAGATCTTTTGCTAAACCAGAAAAACTCTCATATTTTATCAAATTTATGAAATTTCGTAAAAATTCAATATTCAAATTAAATATCCGCTCAAAAGTATTCTTTTCTAATTTAAAAGCAAATATAATTTTATTTAAATACTTCTATATAAGAAATCACATTTATAATTACTCATTATCTGAACATTTTTTATGCGTTTCCCCATTGGGATTATATAATAATTCCAGATATATTTTTAAATGTTATTAGTCAACATGTTTATTAAATCTATAAGCTTTAAAGTTAGAAAGTATTTAAATTTATAATTAAAATCTAATTATCATTTTTAGAAATTCATATATTAGAATTATGTCATCTCATTTTTTACATGATTTATTAAACCCAAAAAGTATTGCTTTCTATGGAGCAAACAATAGCTATGAAAAAATGGGCAGTATGCTGTTCATGAGGATCATAACCTCTGGATTTGAGGGGAATATATATCCGATTCACTTAGAATTGGACAATGTCCTAGGCCTTAAGGCTTATAGAAAAATTGCAGATGTTCCAGAAGTACCGGATCTCGTTGTTCTTGTTATACCTTCTAAAGTTATCCTTCAAATTTTTAAGGAATGTGCGGAAGAAGGTGTAAAATATCTCGTTATTGTATCGGGGGGATTCAGAGAAATAGTTGGCGAACGCAAGAACACTTTAACCGAGGAAATTGTCGAAATCGCAGATGAATATGGGATAAGGTTCATTGGGCCCAACTGTCTGGGTGTTTATAATGGTTGGCTTGATCCGGACGGTCAAAAGTCCTTCAATATGATGATAAACGACCAAATTAAACGGGGCAAGTTTTCCTTAGTGAGTCACAGCGGAACAGTTTCGTCCCAATTATTTCGAGATCCTGAGAATACAGATTTAAAATTAGGTAAAACTTTATCTATCGGAAATGAAGCCAATATCGACCTTGTGGATTTTTTAGAATATTTTAAAGATGATAATGAGACAGAAGTAATTGGATTATATATTGAAGAAATAAAAAGAGCAAAAAAATTTATAGAATTGGCCAAAGAAATTACGCCTAAAAAACCAATTATAGCGATGTACGGGGGTGGATCCGGAGCAGGAAATAGAGCAGTAAGAAGTCATACGGGTTCTATGGCAGGAAATACTAAGTTGTTTGATGCAATGATTAGTGAAACGGGTATTATTCAAACTCATTATGTAGAAGAGTTTTTGGATATCATATCAATTTTATCAAAACCGAATGTAGTATACCCTAAAGGAAACCGTCTTGGAATCTTAACCACTTTTGGAGGACCAGGGGCTCTGATTGCAAATAACGCAGATAGGAAAGGATTAGCAGTCCCTGAATTATCAGAATCCCTCCAACAAAAATTTAAGAAGTTTTTACCCCCAACTGCGAACTGCAGTAATCCAGTTGATGTGACTTTTGATACAAATGTCTTAAATTTTTATATTAAATATCCAAAAATGCTAATGAAATCAGGTGAAATTGACGCAATAATAATAATTGGCGTTGCAGGATTCTTTTACGATATCCAGAGATTCCAACAACATGAAATCTCAAACCATATAGATTTTCGGGAAGATTTCGCTGAACAATTAAACAACTTGGAGAAAATTCTAATTACCCCAACTATTAAAAATTCGCAACAATTTTCAATCCCCGTTATATATATTAATACGCAAAGTTTTGCGAGTACTTGGTCAAACAAAGTAAGAGAAGAGGGGGGTATTGTTTTCAAATTTTGGGACCGGCCAGTGAAAGCGCTGGCAAAAATATGTAAATATGCCGAATACCGAAGGACACATTCTTAGATTCCTAATTGCTTTATTATCTAACTTTTTCAAAGATCCTCTCCTTACATTTGAATATTGCTTTAATTCAAAATTACATATGGTCGAATACTAACTTAATAAATTATTTTCAACTCTAATAATAGAAAACGAGAATTGGAAGTTAAGCTAATTTAATTAAGTTTTAAAGTTAAACTATATTTTCCTATGTAGGAATGGGATATATATTTTTAATAGAAAAGTTTAAAAGTTAACCATGAGTGCACATTTTTTACACGATTTTTTACGTCCAAAAAGCATAGCTATTTATGGGGCAAATAATAGCTATGGTACTACAATGGGAACTATGCAACTTATCCGAATTATATCATCCGGATATAAGGGCAAAATTTTCCCGATTCACCTAAAATTAGACAATGTTTTAGGTTTCAAGGCTTATAAATCGATTGCCGAAGTTCCGGAAATTCCCGATCTGGTTATCATTGTATTACCCCCTAAAGTGGTCCCCCAAGTATTTAAGGAATGCGGAGAAAAAGGGATTAAAAAGATTGTATTAATTTCCGGAGGATTTAGAGAAGTAATCGGTGATCGTGCTAACACTCTTACCGAGGAAATAACCAAAATCGCAAATCGTTATGGGATTAGGTTTACCGGCCCGAATTGTTTCGGGTTTTATAATAGCTGGCTTTACCCCGAAGATAACGGCATATTCAATATGATGGTATGGGGAGATGGATTAAAGCGGGGGAAATTTTCGGTAGCGTCTCAGAGCGGAACGATGTCAAGTCATTGGGGGATGGACCCCGAATCTCTTGATGTCCGCGTTGGCAAATCAATTTCAATCGGAAATGAAGCAAATATCGATCTTGTGAATTTCTTAGAATATTTTAAGGATGATGAAGAAACCGACGTAATAGGATTATATATCGAGGAAATTAAAAGAGGACAAAAATTTATACAGCTGGCCAAGGAAATTACCCGAACAAAACCGATAATTGCGATGTATGGGGGTGGTTCCGGAGCTGGAAATCGCGCAATTAAGAGCCATACAGGTTCAATGGCCGGGAATTTGAAAGTGTTTGATGCTATGATTAAAGGAACTGGTATTATTAAAACTGATTATATTGAAGAGTTTTTAGATATTGCTTCGATCTTATCAAATCCGAATTTTTCATATCCTAAAGGAAAACGAATTGGAATTATAACAAATTCAGGAGGTCCGGGAGCTTTAATAGCCAATAATGCCGAAAGAAAAGGATTAATCGTTCCTAAATTATCGGAATCCTTACAATTAAAATTAAAAAAGATTTTGCCTCCTACTGCCGGTTGGCTCAATCCAGTTGACGTAACGTTTGATATGAATATATTTAATTTTTATACTTCAATTCCCAAAATGTTAATGAAATCTGGCGAGATTGATGCGATAATCATTTATGGGGCAATAGGATTTCATGAAACTATGCCTGCTCTGAAAGAAAATGAGAAAATAGGACCATACATAGAACTTAGGGAAGATATGGCCGAAAGAATGGACGAGATGGATAAAATATTTGTAGCGCCGATAATTAAAGCATCTCAAAAGTTTTCAGTTCCCATTATTTATATTAATCCTCAAAATTACGCATGTCATTGGTCTAAAAAAATAAGGGAACAGTGAGGAATAGTTTTTCAATACTGGGATCGTCCCGTAAATGCCTTGGCAAAGATAATTGAATATGTAGAATACACTAGAACCCATTCATAATAATTTGAGATTATGAACAATTTTTTTTAATTTTGGATTTATGAAAAAATCTAATAGATCATTTTCAAAAAATTAATATATTCTCTAATCATTTCCTGCTTATTAAGATTAATTGTTTTAGATTAGAGATAAAAAATGTCGGATAAAAAAAAGGTCTTTACGATTGTTATTGGCAGCGGTCAATATACCAAGGAAAGACCTTATACTCTTCTTAGATTTGCATATACTGCTCTTTTAGAGGGACATAAAATAAATATTTTTCTTGTGGAAGACGGTATTTGGGTGGGAAAGAAAAACCAGGATCCTACTACTTATGATAATGTCGGAAAATGGTTAAAAGATGTTATTGAAGAAGGAGCTAAAGTTTTATCCTGTGGAGTGTGTATGAAGGCCCGCGGAATGTCCGAAGATGAATTAATTGCAGGTATCCAAAAAACAACAATGCACGGCTTTCTTGAAATGTGCGAAGAAGCGGATAACATTATGTTTGGATAATTAATGAGGTGAAAAAATAATGGAAGATCCTTTAAAATTAGATTGCTCTGGTCTTGTTTGTCCTATGCCCGTAGCTAAAACAAAAAGAATGCTGAATAATATGAATAGTGGAGAAATATTAGAAGTATCTGGAGACTTTTACGAAGCTGGAGAAAATATAAAGAGATTCGCCGAAAATCATGGAGGAAAGATTTTAGAATTCAAACCCGAAGGAGAAAATTTTCACATGAAAATTCAAAAAATGTAAAGAAGAAGCTCTTTTATTACCATTTTATTAAATTCCAAACTAACTTCATATTATTTGGTATTTCTCGAAATAATTTAAATAATCGTTTTTAGAGATTTTAATTTGGTTTTAATAATTATTTTTCGTATCTTATCTTTTTTTGAACCCTCCTCTTCAATCAATTTATTTATATAAAAAGATAATATATTTAAGTGTATGATATATACAAAATTTCAAGAATTAGTTGGGACGAAATATCCGATAATACAAGCCGGTATGGGTCCTTATAGTACCACCGACCTCTGTATTGCCGTTGCTAAGGAAGGCGCATTAGGTTTGATATCTACAATTGGTATGACTGCCGGAGGTGCTAGTTCCGCAGCTCCTGAGGCTGCTCAAGAAATCTTTGGAAAGGGACGTCCGGGTGTTATTATAAAGAGAGTAATCCAATATGTATATGATCATTTAAAAGATTACCCAGATGCGAAATTTGGAGTAAATATTCCAGTAGCTACAGATTTTATATATGCGGCGAGAAGTTTAATGAAGGGAGCTATAGAAATCTTAAAGGAAAATCCTGAAATGCAAGAAAAATTGAAAGTTATTGTAACTTCCGCTGGAGATCCTTTACCATGGGCTATTGATGCGGTGTCAAAAGGGGCAAAAAAAGCAAGAATTGCGATTAAAGAAAAACTGCCTCACATTACGTGGTGTCATGTTGTTCCTAATGTAAGAGGAGCAAAACGGG
The DNA here is from genome assembly GCA_029856295.1 of Promethearchaeia archaeon. GTDB lineage: Archaea > Asgardarchaeota > Lokiarchaeia > Sigyniarchaeales > SOKP01 > LW40-45. Next base: position 26,842 of record JAHQWS010000208.1, on the reverse strand, counting down.
CCGAAAAAGCAGGTGCAGACATCGTCATTGCATCAGGGAGAGAAGGTGGAGCTCATTGTGCATGGAGGGATGTATCATCAATGGTATTACTTCCCGAAGTCGTGAAAAATGTCAGTAAACTTGTTGTTGGTGCGGGAGGATTTGCAGATGGAGCATCTTTAGCGGCTGCTTTGGCTTTGGGAGCTGCTGGCGTTCAAATGGGAACTCGTTTTATAGCCACTCAAGAAGCAGATTTTCAAGAAATGTGGAAAGAAGCTCTTGTCAAACGAGCTGAAACAGATACTCTTATCGCACGAGGCCTGTTTGGACCTATGAGATTTCTGAGAAATGATATGTCCTTAAAAGTGGTTGATGAGACAATTTCTGATGCATCTAATCTATTTCGAGGTATTCCCTGTCCATCGAATGATAAAATAATGAGAATTGAGATGCAAGGACTTGAGAAACTTATTGAAGAAAATGAAGATGAGTCTATAATATTAGGCGGTGTAGTTACAGGACGCATACATTCAATACCTACTGTGAAAGAACTGCTCGAAAGCATCATGAGTGAAGCCGAGCAAATCATCTCAAATTTGCCATCCTATATCAAAAAAGAAGAATTAGTTGAAATTGAGAAATAAGAACAAACTATTTTTTTTCTCTATCTATTTATATTTTTAATTCTACTTTTTAATTAAATTATTTTTCTCCTCAAAATTGGAGAGGGAAAGTAAATTTATAAATTAATCAAAATCATATACACAAATTATTACATAAATATTTCATGGTATTTCTAATTTTAGGAAGAAGGATTATGAAACATAAAACCTACCCAGAATTTAGCATTCACTATCCCTTGCTTCTCACGACCTTTATGAACCGACCAGTGAAGATTTATCCAAATGAGATTGGCGTAGTGTACAGAAATCATATCAGTGGTGAATACCAGCGTTTTACCTGGCTTGAATGGTAGAAGCATACCTGCCGTCTGGCAAATGTCTTGAACTCACTTGGTGTACATGCTGGAAAACCGGGTGAACCAGGTGATAGAGTTGCTACTATGGCTTTAAATACACATAGACACCTGGAACTTTATTATGCTGTACCCTGTAGTGGAGCAGTACTCCATCCAATCAATATAAGACTTGCTCAGAATCATATCATCTATACAATAAATCATTCAGAAGATAAAATTATATTTTTTGATGATTTATTTCTACCCTTGGTTGAAGCGATTTACGACAAGATAAAAGACACTGTAGAGAAATTCGTGTACATGTCTGATAAGCCGGGACTACCTGATACTAAGATTGATAACCTCTATGAATATGAAGTGCTGCTTGAGCAGGGATCCGAGGAATTCGAGTGGCCACATTTAAGTGAGGATAATTATGCTACTCTCTGTTATACTACCGGCACTACAGGGCTTCCCAAGGGGGCTATGTTCACTCACAGAGCGCTTTACCTCCAAACAATCCATCTAATAGCCCATGCCAGTTTTGTCAATGATCCCTCCTATGTACTGCTTGGTGAAAATATCGTTTTCATGATGATCACACCATTATATCACATTCACGCCTGGTGTGCGCCTTTCATCTATGGTTTTTTGACAGCAAAATTGGTACTACCGGGTACATTCACGGTTGAGGGGTTCTGCGAGCTAGTTCAGACTGAGGGAGTAACAGATACCGCCGTAGTTCCAACAATTCTGGCTTTACTTACTGAATATAAAGATTTGGATAATTATGATTTGAGTAGCCTTACGTATGTTAGAGTGGGCGGTGGAGCATTACCGCTGGGTTTAAAAACTAAGGTTGAGAAGAGAATTCCCGGATTTTCGGCAACCTCGGGATACGGCATGACTGAAACTGCCCCAACAACAGTTAGATCTTTCGTTAAGAAATATATGAGTGAGTGGTCAAAAGAAAAACTGGATGAAGTTAGAGTTAAGTCAGGGCTTCCTATTCCCGGAATCGAGGTAGAAGTTGTCGACGAAAATGGAAAGCCCGTCCCGCATGACAATAAAACACTTGGGCAAATTGTTATCCGTGGTCCCTGGGTAATTGAAAAATATTATAAAAACCCTGAAAAGACTGCTGAAGTATGGTATGATGGATGGTTTCATACAGGAGATGTGGCTAAGGTTGATGAGGAAGATTTCATAATAATCGCTGATAGGATGTCGGATGTTATTAGGAGCGGTTCTGAAATGGTTCCAACAATACTTCTTGAAAATCTTGCTAACATGGCCGATTTTATCATTGAAGCTACCGTTGTGGGTGTTCCCGATGATGTATGGGGTGAAAAGCCGCTTGCAATTATAAAGCTTTTACCCGATTCTAACAAAACGGAAGATGACTTTATCGAGTTCCTCAAGGCCGAAGGTGTAGATAAAGGTAAGATAACCAACTGGATGCTTCCTAAATTGGTAGCCATCGTCGACGAGGTGCCCAAGACAAGTGTAGGAAAGTATAATAAAAGGGAAATTAGGAAGAATCTAAAAAAATATCTGGCCATAGCTAAAGACATGAAACAAAATGAAGCGAAATAGAAATTGGAAAAGAAAAAAATAGAAAAGAAAATTTATCTTTTTAAGTTAGCTGATGCCCAGTCGTAATACCCCTTATCTTCCATAACTTTTGGAATCTCAGCAAAGAATTGAGATGTTATATCTTTCACATGTTTTGCGGCAACTGGATGGAACATCATTGCCAAATCTAAACCGACCAATGTCAAAGAGAGAGCATTTAATACCTCCCATACTGGCCCTCTGTATTGTCTTAAGCCCCAATCAGGAACTATTTTTTCGCTCATCCACGCCTCACGGGCACCCCACGCATTTGTTGTACCGCCACTAATAGGATAAGCTAGATCCTCTTCGCCTAGTAGGCCAGCAATTCTCATTCTTTGGTAGATGCTAAAACTATATTCCATTCCGTATCCAAGTGTAGCACATGTGGGGTCCATGACAATCCTATTCCGAGGTAGTCCTAATTCTAAGGCATCTTTATTCATTTTGATTTGATTGTTCAGATCTAAAGAAGTCCAGAGTAGGCAATTATGGTCATATTTAACCGCAAGTGGGATAACATCCTCCCAAGTTGCTTTATCTGCCGCTGACAGCATTAACACATCACTTTCGGCGACAGGTGCGGTAGCTTCAAACAATTCCATATCTTTCTTTTTATTTCCAGAGCAGCCAATTATAACCGGAACATCAACAGCCTGAAGAATATCCTCTAAATATTTGACAGATTGAGAGATCGGCGCATCACCCATTGCAGGATCAATTTCAAGACTGTGAAATGTAATGCAGTCGGCACCAAATTTATCTACTGCAAATTTTGCCCAATCTGCGGGGTGGGCGAGAACTTCCCCATACTCTTGTTTTATTGGTTTAGGGAGCATCATTTTTGAGCCCATATCGAAAACGTCGTATGTTACTAAGGGCGGATTAGGGTTTTTCTTCTCAAGCCCTAAGAAATTGTAGAAAGGCGGAACAACTTCACCACCAATTATAGCTCTTTTTCCATTTTCCCGTACAAATTCGGTAGTTTCAATTTTTCCCGGAAAGTCAATATCAAGCTGAAATTTTGCCGGAGTCCATTCTGCTTTCCCGAGTGCAGGTATTCCTGCCGCTTGAGCTGCGGAGGCAATCATCCCTGGTAAAGCTTGAAATTCTAAGTATTCAGCAAATAGTTCTACATCAACCAGTTCAAGTTGCTCCGTATCTTTCATTAACTCAGCTAATTTTTTACTTAAATCCTCGAATGAAATCTTTTATCACTTTCTAATATGTTATTTTATGGTTTATAGATAATAAAAAAAGAGGTGTAACTCATTTAAACTTGATTGTTCCAAATTGATCAATGATCGCTAGTATCTGACAAAAAATCCGAAAGCTATCACGAATCGACTAATACTTTGATCGAAGTTGAAAATCACTTAAATATATATCATGATCAATTTTAATAATTATTGAATTAAATGATAAATCGAAGAGTGAACACTAAATTTTACCGATATGTTATTAACAACTCAATTAAAACTATCAATTAATTTCTTACTATTCCTTCTCAATCTTAAACGGTTTTACAGGCTTGGACTTGAATGAATCTGATAGTTAAATTGGATCTTAAAGTATTTTGAACTTGTATTTATTGAGAGGAAATAAAAGAAATAAAGAATTTTAATAATTAGAGCATATTTTTAAGACAATCTATTACTGAGCAAAAGAAATTATCTTTTTCTTTTTTATTACATAAAGTATTATTCCTATAGATAACACTAACGAGAGCATTAAAATTTCTAACTGATATCCGGGTATCTGTGGTAAATAATATCGTGAGAGTTTTTCATTTGCTTCTAATCTGAAGAAGTCTGGACCACCTTTTGTAAGGATTATTTGAAGATAATAGATTTGACCATCTTCGGCGGTGTAATTAATATCTGGCTTGCTTCCCGAATCATGAGCAACTTTATCCTTGTTAATATCACTATCAATAGTATTATCCATGTTTACATGTGTCTCTGCAGGTCGCTCATCAAAAAGATAAAGATGAAAATATCCATTTTCTTGAGCTTTTAGATCTATTTCTATTTCATCATCTTCCTCTAATTCTACTAAAAAGAAAAGAGAGTTCCCATCGTTCATTTGATCTTCAAATACGAATTTAGTTTCAGCAAGCGAGTATGTAACTGGAAATAGTAGCAAGAAAATAACGGATGCTAAAAAAACCTTATTATAATTCATTATATCTTAAGTGGAATTTTTTTTTAAATTTGATATTAATTATTAAACCTTTAACTTTTATTAATTTTTTAAAATTTTACTTCTTGCATAATTGACTAGTCCATCAGCAGAAATAATTTCTTGCAAGAAATCCGGCATTTTCTTAATTTTAAATTGTTTATTTGTAGTAGTATTAGCTATAATTCCTTTTTCAAAATCAATTTCTAATTCATCTTGAGTATTTATATCATCAATTTCTTTGAATTCAACTATCGGCAATCCTATATTAATAGCATTTCTAAAAAAGATCCTCGCAAAAGAAAGAGCTATGACGCACTTAATTCCAGCAGCTTTTATTGCTAACGGGGCTTGTTCCCTACTAGAGCCGCTCCCAAAATTACGATTTGCAACTATTATTGATATTCCAAATTCTTTTTTCTTTTGATTAAAATCGGGATCTAAATCCTCAAAACAATGTGCAGCGAGATGTTCAGGATCTGAGCTAACTAAGTGTCTTGCTGGAATTATCAAATCAGTATTTAAATTTTTTTTATTGTACTTTAATACTTTTCCTCTCATATTTTCTAGCCTTTTTTAATTTCATAAATATTTTGGCGATGTAATATAACCTTTAATAGCAGATGCCGCAGCGACAGCCGGATTAGATAAATACACTTCACTTTCTACATGGCCCATTCTTCCAATAAAATTCCTATTAGTGGTTGAAACAGCTCTTTCACCGGCAGCAAGAACACCCATATGTCCACCTAAACATGGTCCACAAGTAGGCGTTGATACAACCGCTCCGGCATCTAGAAAAATTTCAATTAAACCTTCTTTTATAGCCATAAGATAAATATTTTGAGTGCCAGGAATGATTATACATCTTATTTTTGAGTTTATTTTTTGATTTTTCAGAATTTTGGCTGTTATCCTTAAATCTTCAATACGACCATTAGTGCATGAACCAATTACACATTGGTTTATTTCAATTTTCATACCGTCGACTTCAGATATGGGCTTAGCGTTTTCTGGTAAATGAGGAAATGCAACCTGTGGTTCTATTTTTTCACACTCATACTCAATTATGTCATCATACTGAGCATCATTATCGCTTTCATACTTTTTATAACTTAAATTTCCTATGTTTTCTAAATAGGCTTCAGTAATTTTATCTGGGGCAATAATTCCGTTTTTTCCACCGGCTTCGATTGCCATATTACACATAGTAAGTCGATTTGCCATTGATAGATTTTCTATAACTTCTCCAGTAAACTCCATGGCTTTATATGTTGCTCCATCTACACCTATTTGACCAATAGTATATAAGATTAAATCCTTTCCCGAAACCCATTCATTAAGTTTGCCCGAATAAATGAATTTAATTGATTCGGGAATTTTAAACCAACATTGACCTAATGCCATAGCTACGCCCAAATCGGTGGAACCTACACCTGTAGAGAAAGCTCCAAGAGCGCCATAGGTACATGTATGAGAATCAGCACCGATAAAGACTTCTCCAGGTAATACCAATCCCTGTTCCGGAATTAAGCAATGTTCTATACCGACACGTCCAATTTCAAAATAATTAACAATTTTTTTTTCATGAGCAAAATTTCTTAAAATTTTACATTGCTCTGCTGATGCTACGTCTTTATTAGGGGTAAAATGATCAGGAGTTAAAATAATTCGATTTTTATCAAAAACACCTTTATCGGTTCCTTCTACAATTTTTTTGAATACTTCTATAGCTATAGGAGCCGTAATGTCATTAGCTAGACACTTATCTACATTAGCAAGGATAAAATCACCAGCAGACGCATTCTTGTCATCACAGTGATCGCGGAGAATCTTTTCTGTAATTGTATATCTCATTAGTTTTAACCTATAAAAAATATGTGAAAGAGGTCTAATATTTAAATTAGAAAATAAATTATATTTTAAATTTTTATTATTTTCTATTAATATCATTAAAAATGCTAATTTATTTATTTAAATTATCTTTTAATGGAGTCTAAATTATAAAAACTCAAAATATATTTAAAATCAGGATTGAAAAATATGCCATCAATAGCACATTTGGTAATGGGAGGGATAATTGGGATTTGCTTATATTATATCAGCGACGGAAAATTTTCAAAAACGCACGTATTTATACTCTTTTTAGGTAATTATGTGGGACCTGATGTGGGATGGGTACTGGGAATAGGGCGTTTTAGCCATTCCCTGTTATTTTGGCCGTTATTTGCGGTGGGTTTAGCATATGTTTACCGTTATTTTACTAGATTTACAATTAGAATTAACGGGATTAAAGATATTGAGATTATCGATCTAGAAAACTATAAATTACAGTATATAAACACATACTTCTTAGTATTGGCGGGGGGTATTATGCATCTCTATTTGGATGGTATTATGAATAAGCAAGGTGAGTTCCGAATTATCCCCCAACTGCCTTTCAATTTTGAAGAATACACTTGGACGTTAGAAAATTTCGTTAATTTTGGGTATGATGGTGTTATACAGATTTATTTTTTAATTTCGGTTGTAGTAGGGATTTCCTTGATTTTCGGATTTATATTCGTTTTTATTTGGTTTTTAAAAAAGAATTCTAACACGGCAGGTATAATTGTAATCCTTTATTTAATAATATTTTTGATTTTCTTTTACCTAGCAGGCTCAATTTCCACAATGTTTCATCCCGACGGAGGTGCAATAATATATGTCGCTATATTTTGGGGTACTCCAATTATATTATGCGTATTATCAACTAAAGATTTCAGCATTCCGAAAGAAGAAAAAAAAGAAAAAATAGAAATTAGTGTTAAAGATGCTAAAAAAGGTAAGAGAAATCTAGCGATTATAATTGTATGGTTGCTTTTTTGCGGAATAATTACCTTAGCTTTCTCCATATTTGGCTTTATCTTCAATAAAGAGATTTTGGATCAGATTTTCTCGAATTATGGTGATAGCATTTCAGAATACTTTACTTATAATGAAGTCCATTCTCTAATTATTGCCGTAGCAATTTATCATTTTGTTATATCGTTGATTAGTTTTCTATGCGGCGTGGGTCTTTTATTTAAAAACAAAAGGATATGGAAGTTCGCCGTATATTATCATCTCGCCTTTTCTTGGACGTTAATAGGATTAATAATAGCATGCGCGTTGAATGAGAAATCTATAAAAGAAAGAATTATTTACTAAATAACTTCAATTTTTAAAATGGGCTCAATCATTTCCTTTAGAATTTCTTCTGATTCTGCCCAGAGGTAAAATATTTTTTCTTTAATCGGCAAAATAACCGCTTTTCCAATTTCATAATACTGATCCTTTCTCTCATTATCTTTAAATTCTCCAAGAATTTCAGTGAAATATTCTGAGTTTTCTAGATCCTTTATTTTAACACGCATCTTAAAACAATGAAGCTGCTTTTCAAAAATATTTAGCTTATCATCAGCCAGTTGGAACTGCTTAATGTCAAAAAAATATGATTTCATCTCCTTAGTTTTACGCTTAAGTCCTTGCTTAAAAAATTCCAGAGCATTATTATCCTTTTCTATGTCATAATCAAAAATGAATAGATGAAAACTGCAGTCCTTTAAAAATCTCGCATGAGGAGCATGTAGCAAACAATCGTATACTTGATAGTTAAACATGGCTAATTCTTTCCTTTCGATGTAAGACTGAATCCACCAGCCACTATCTATTAATGGTTTGAAGTAATCCTTTAATTTGGAATCGATCTCATCTAATTTAACTTCAATTCCTTTTTTAAAGATGGTTTGTAAAGATTTAGAATGAGTCTTTTTAACTTGCAGTAGATTTTCAATCTCAGCATGCTTTTTTTGAATGAGATGATCAAGAAACTGTACGGGGTCTAATGCGATATATATCGTAGCATTCTTGGATTTCTCAGCTCGGCCACTTTCCTTAACGCATCCTATTTGAGTCAGATCACTTAAAATTGGATAAATGTTAGTTCTTTTTATCTCTAATGCATGATCTAATTCTCTTACAATACTTCCTTTCAATCCTGCTTTTATTAAAGCGAAATAAACTAGTGCTTGATTTCGCGTTAATCCAATATTTTCCAATAATTCAATGAATTCGTTTTCTTTTAGCATAATTACCTTATGTTTTCTATTTGTATATATGTATATATACACAAATAAATTTAAATTATTCGGAATATATTTTAACTTACAAAGAGTTAATATTAATTTAATAAGCTCAAGCAAGCTGAATTGTTTATGAATGAAATTTTGATAGAAAACCTAACATTCGGAAAATACCACGGATTGGGGAACGATTACATTATAATAAATAATATTGAATTAGAGATTCCCGAACAAAAAAAGAGTCTTTTAGCAAAAAAGCTATGCGAATTCCATTTTTCTATTGGAGCTGATGGTTTAATCTTCGTCTGTGATTCCGAAAAGGCAGATATTAGGATGAGGATTTTCAATGACGATGGTTCTGAGGCTGAATTGTGCGGGAATGGGATTAGGTGTTTCTGTAAATATGTATATGAAAAAAATATTGTGAGAAAGTCAAGAATCAACATCGAGACGTTAAAGGGTATTATGATTGGGGATTTAAAGATTAATGGTGATAAAGTGGAGGCGGTTAAAATTAATATGGGTGCTCCTATTCTTGAATGCGATGAGATACCAGTGGTTTCAATTAAAAATTCTGACAATTGTATAGATGAGTCTATTGAAGTTTTGGATAAAAAATTCCAGTTTACCGGTATATCCATGGGCAATCCACATGCTGTTATTTTTGTGGAAGATCAACTGGATGATAACGATTTAAATAAATATGGTTCAGCAATAGAACCTCATGAACGGTTTCCTAAGAAGGTTAATGTTGAGTTTGTTAAGATACTTTCAAAAAATGAGGCAATTCTCCGGGTTTATGAACGAGGTGTTGGAGTAACTAAATCTTGCGGTACAGGTACATGTGCAGCTGTTGTTGCTGGAACGTTACTTAATAATTTTGAAGAAAATAAACCTGTGGTCGTTCATAATGACGGAGGAGATTTAATAATTACATATACAGGAGAAACAGTTTTCATGGAAGGTCCAGTAGAAAAGTCTTTTGAAGGTTTTATTGATTGTATAAAAATATAATAAAAGGTAAGGAAAAATGAATTACCAAGAATGGTTAAAAAATAAGGATTTAGAATACCAGAATGGTGTTCTCCATATTGCAGGTGCTAATACTATTGATTTGGCTAAAAAATACGGAACCCCAGTCTACGTCATAAATGAAAGATTAATAAGGGAACGCTATAAAACTCTCAAGCAAGTTTTAGATTCCGAAAATAAAAATAACCAAATTCATTTCGCAGTTAAGGCAAATACAAGTTTATCTGTATTGAAAATCCTCTTATCAGAGGGGGCTGGTTTTGATTGTTCATCTGTAGGAGAAGTCCATACTTGTTTAAAAGCGGGAGCAAAACCAGAACACATAATTTACACCGGAAATATGTTTACTAATGATGATTTTAAATTTGCTGTAGAAAATGATGTATTGGTTAATCTGGATAGTATTAGTCAACTAAAAAGATTGGCCAGAATTCATGATGAGTTAGGGAAGGAAAAAAAAATAATCTCTTTTAGAATTAACCCTGAGTTCGGGGCAGGTCACCATGTCCACACCATAACGGCAGGTAAAGAGATTAAATTTGGAATTTTGGATAATCAAGTTATAGAAGCATATTTAAAAGCTAAGGGATTTGGTTTCAAACAATTTGGAACTCACATACATATTGGTTCCGGTATTATTAATCCGTATGATTATGATAAAGCAATTGATAAATATTTGGGAATTATCATTAATCTGGCAGATACGTTAGATATTACATTTGAATTTGTTGATTTTGGAGGTGGTTTAGGGATACCTTATCGTCCTGAGGAAGATCCTTTAGATTTAGAAGTATATAAAGAAATTGTTGTTAAAAGGTCTAAAGAAGCCATTGAAAAAATGGGAATGGAAAAACCCGCAATTAAAGTTGAACCAGGTCGTTATCTATCAGCCGAGGCAAGTATAATTTTAACTCAAATTAATACAATTAAGAATAACGGATATAAATTATTTGCTGGAGTAGACGCTGGTTTCAATACATTAATTCGCCCCACGATGTATGGATCTTATCATCACATCATTTCATGCCTTCAGAACGAAGATAGAAAGGAAATGAAATATGATATTGCTGGGCCTATATGTGAGTCCGGAGACATACTTGGTAAGGAAAGAACATTACATGAATTACAAGAAGAAGAATATCTAGCGATATTAGATTCAGGAGCCTATGGTTTTATAATGAGTAGCTCTTATAATTCCCGTCCGCGCCCGGCCGAAGTCTTAATTAATAATGGAGAAGACATGTTAGTTAGGGAAGCTGAAACTTATAAAGATTTATTAAAAAGCCAAATTATTCCAGATCATTTAAAATGACTTATTAACTTTTTTTTTACACTGAAAAAAATAGTCTTAAAATCATGAATCTTCGAAATAATTTTCTTAGAGGGGTTTTTCAAGATTAATTTTTTTCTTACCTTTTATATCATAAAAATTAGTCATCAAAATAGCACCTATTAGGCAAGAGAGTAATGTATTTTGATATTTCTATTGACTATATCTCATAAAAGAGATATTTATATAATTGATTGTCTTATTATATCAATACATTGTAAATAAATGAGGAATTAAAAATGGCATTTGGAAAATATGCGGTAGATTATGAACAACGGGTCAATTACGACCGTTTACGTACAGAAAGGTTACAACGGGCAAAGGAACAGATGGAAAAGGATGGTCTTGGAGCCTTGATAACCTTTGATCACGCCAATATAAGGTATCTCACATCCTACTATGTTACCACTCCCATGCGGAATCTTGAACTGCAGATCGTTTTTCTAGCAAGAAATGGCGAGCCATACCTATTCGGTGGGGGTACCCCCTCAGAAACTGAGAGGAGAATGCCCTGGATGGAGGGTAGAGTAAAACCTTCTTTTCCTCCAGCAAAGATTGTTGCAAGGGATGCGAATAATATGTTTATCAAAACTCTTGTTAAGGAAATGATTAAATTGATGAAAGAACATGGCGTGGAGGAAGAACCAATAGGGATTGATGGAACTACTCTACAGATGCTCTACGCTGAGGCCTTTAACAAAAAGCGAATTAAAGCGGTCCATGGAAAGATCACAATGGATGAGGCTAGATGGATAAAGACTCAAGATGAGATAGAACTGATGCGTATTACTTGTGCAAACTCCGAGAAGGCGTTTGCAGATATTGCTGACGCCATAAAACCGGGTATAAGGGAATGTGATCTCGTCGGCATAGGTATAAAGGCCCTATATGAGGAAGGTGATGATCACACAGAAGATTTGGTATGCTGTTCCGGTTACAATACAAATCCTTACGGATGGTCATTTACTGACAAACCGATACGACCTGGTGATCTGATCTATATAGATGTTGATGGGGCTTCCTACCAAGGCTATATGTCCTGTGTCTACAGAACATTTTGCTGTGGAAAGGCCACTCAGGAACAGAAAGATCTGTACGAGGAATGCCACAAGATGCTGTATGACGGGATAAGCGCTGTAAAGGCGGGGAATACAACAAACGATATCGCTGAGAAATGGCCGGATTCACCTAAATACTGGGGATATGATTCATGGGCTGAGGTATTACCATACGCAGTTGGCCACGGTCTTGGCCTTACGCTTCACGATCCTCCAGGTATCAGCCGTATAACGATGCAAGCAGGTTTACCGCCAACAGAACTCAAAGAGGGGATGGTTCTCGCCCTCGAGACATACACCGGTAAAAAAGGTGGTAAAGATGGCGTTCGGCTGGAAGAGGATGTTCTTGTTACAAAAAACGGCTGTGAAGTACTTACACGATGGCCAATAGAAGAACTGATGGAATGCTGGATTCCATATAAATAAAGGCTGTCAAATAAGGTAGCAAAAAAAATAGATTGTAAGAATAGATAAAAAGGAGGATAAATATGTCAAAATCGATTGTTTCCATTGTAAAAGGTACTGTCGCCAAAAAAATGGTGGAAGATGCCCTCAATCATCTTGGTGGGGTTGAGTCCCTCATCAGAGAGGGTTCAACAGTGGTTGTTAAGCCTAATGGAGGCCATGAGGGTCCACCCGAGAGTTCCGTGTGTACGAGTCCGGCTGTTGTGAAGGCCGTTATTGAGGCTATTCAGAAGGCTAATCCAAAGAAGATCATTCTGGCTGAAGCAGCAGCCATAGGGTGTGATACTATGAACTGCCTTGAAATAAGTGGAATAAAGAAAGCAGCTGAGGAGGCAGGAGTAGATGACATTCGTGATATTAAAAGTGACCCTGATTTGATAAGGAAAAAAATTGAAAACCCCAGATCAGCTTTAAGAAACATAAAATTGCCGCGCTTTTTACTGGAGGCAGATCATATAGTAAATGTTCCCATCTTTAAGACACATGTGAGTATGGTGTTTACCTGTGCCCTTAAAAATATAAAGGGTGTGGTACAGGATGCTATCCATGGAACTATGCACATGACCAATCTCGCTGCTGCAATGATGGATCTCTGGTCTGTTGTCAGGGCAGACCTTTCCATTGCGGATCTTATTCGACCTATGGAGGGATACGGCCCACACACAACAGGGAACCCTGTGGATTTCGGCTGTATTGTTGCCAGTCAAGACCCGGTGGCTCTCGATGCCACTGTCTGTAGAATGATTGGCCTGCCCATTAAAGAAGTAGATTACTTTGAGGCTGCCCGTGAGCGAGGTCTTGGGGTTGTGGATGAGGACAAAATAGAAATCAGAGGAAACACAATAAAAGAGGTCTACAAACGGTTGCATTTACCGTACTTGGAGGGGTTTGCAGCATGGCCAGAGTATAACTTTTACATCGAAAATGCCTGCAGTTCTTGTCAGGGGCTTATGGCGTTCAGCATGGCAAAACTGAAGTTATTGGACGGATATGACATGAATAAGGGAATTGATATCGTATTAGGGAGGAAGAAGGAGATCCCTGAAGGCGTCCGTTTTGGTAAAAATCTTATTCTCGTGGGCGATTGCACAAAAGCCCTGAAAAAGAAGATTGATACAGCCGGTGAGAGCTGTTTGTTTGTAATGGGATGCCCTCCTGGTGAGCCTCTTCCATACTGGGCGGTAGTGGATAGAAAAGATCAACCAGATTTGGAGTTGCTAGGAAATCCTAAAAAAGGTAGAAAAAGAATGGAAGATGAGAACGAAGCTTTATTAAAAAAGATGAAAACACAGAGAAGTGAATAGTATTCCTTTTTTCAGGGAATGACGAGTAAAAATAAAAAATAAAACTCCTTGCAAATTAAAATTTGCTTCGGACTTCTGTTTAAGAATAAAATTAAATACCTTATTCATCTTTTTTATAATGAGATAAAATTATAAAAATGAGACATTTAAGGCTTGGATACCCTTTAATTGATCTCGATGAAGAGTTGGCGTAATGAAATCTTAACAAAGATTGATGATAATACCGATCTGCTCTGATAATTTTTTATAATTTTATCTTATATCTTTATGTTCTTATAATATAAAAAATATATTAGAATTGAGACATTTAAAAAAACTTTTTATAAAAGAAACTAATTATAGACCTAAAACTTCGCGAGTACTATAAATCTTATTCTCTTGAGCATTTGCAATAAATTTAATAGCTGTTATAGCTCCGCTTGCAAAACAATTCCTACTATGAGCTTGATGTTTAAATTCGATTCTTTCTCCAGTTCCAGCGTAAAGAACAATATGATCACCCACAATATCACCTGCACGAATGGAGTGAACCCCTATTTCATTTTTAGCTCCTACTATTCTCTTATTAGGCCCTAAATCACGACCATATTTTGCAATTTCATTAAAATCACTTCCAATAGTATCCCCGATTATATTTCCTAAAGTTAAAGCCGTCCCACTCGGCGCATCTACTTTTCTATGATGATGGGCTTCTATTATTTCTATATCCCAATCTTCTAAATACGCAGTCAAAATTGAGACCATTTTAAAAAATATATTCACTCCTGTTGCCATATTTGAAGATATTACTGCTGGGGATTCATACTCTATAATTAATTTTTCAAATTCGTCTAAAAATTCTTGAGTTAGACCTGTGGTACCAATAACGCATCTAATTTTATTCTTTATGCAAATCAAACAATTTTTTTCCGTAGCTTTTGCTATTGAAAAATCGGCGGCTACGTCTGGAGCTGTATCGTTTATAATTTTTTGAAGATCATTAATATCACGAATCATCAACTTGTTGGGGTCTATAGTTCCTGTTAAATTTTCAAGCGGTTGTCCAATATTGCTTACATCACATGCTGCAACTACCTGAATTTCATTATCATCTAGTGCTAACTTACTAATTAACCGCCCCATGGAACCGCTTGCGCCTAAAATTAACAATTTTATCAAAAACATCACCCAAAATATAATACGAATTAAAGTAATTTTAAACTTTCTAGTACGGCTTTGATTTTTGCTTGATTTAGTTCTAACGGTGGAGTCATTGGTAAATTCATGCGTTTATTCATGATTCCCATAATTTCAGCAGCATATTTCACAGGACCGGGATTAGTCTCTATGAATAAAACTTTGAAAAGATCATATAGCTCTAAGTGCATTTTCCTAGCTTTATCCCAATCTCCTGCATTCATTGTTTTTGTAAATTCAAAGATTTTCGCAGGAACAATATTAGAAACAACACTAATAACTCCCACTCCACCTAAGGCCATGAGATGATAAGTCATACCATCATCTCCACTTAAAACTATGAAATCATCTGGAGTATTTTTAATTATTTGTGTTATTTGATCAATATTTCCACTTGCCTCTTTTACTCCAACTATGTTATCTTTTTTATTGGCTAGTGTAGCTATTGTATCTGGGTCTATGTTGCGCACTGTACGACTTGGAACATTATATATAATAATCGGCAATGAAATAGCATCTGCAATTGCCGAATAGTGGTCTATTAAAGAATGTTGAACTGGTTTATTATAGTATGGAACAACAATAAGACATCCATCAGCACCTGCTTTTTCAGCATATTGAGAAAGTGAAATAGCTTCTTTAGTAGAATTGCTCCCTGTTCCTGCTAACACAAATGGATCCTTTCCGCTCTTTTTTCCCTCATCGACAGTAATATCTATAGCATAGTGGTGTTCCTCATGAGATAAGGTTGCGCTCTCTCCGGTTGTTCCCATGGTTAAAGGTTGACAACCATTCTCAATCTGGAACCGTATGAACTCGCGATATTTTTCTTCATCTATACTAAAATCCTCATGTAATGGTGTAATCATTGCGGTTATTACATTTTTCAATTTATCCAGTTTTGACATAACAATCTCAACCAATTTAATTTAATCTGTTGATTAAAGTATTATTTGTATAGAATCCTTTATAAGCCTTATTAAAAATCTTATAAAAGAGAATAATATTAATATAAAGATATTCTATTTCTTTTCTTCTTTCAATTTTTTTTTGATCAAAAAGCCCATTTTTGATTGTAATCCAAAGAGAGGAATAAAACCATAACTCAATCTCTGATTAAACGTGCTCTCGGTATCGTATGTTGCCAAGTTTAAGTCATATAATCCGTTAGGAGATTCTCTTGCGACCACTTCAGCGCTTCCTTTAAATAGTTTTACTTTAGCACTACCAGTCACCTTTTTATTGACTTCATTTATGAATGCCTCTAAGGCATCTTTTAAGGGATCCACCCATAGCCCCTCATAAGCTAATTCCGTCCACCTCTGATCAACAATAGTTTTAAAAGAGTTTTCATGTTTAGTGCATACATATTTCTCAAGATCTTTATGCGCTTTAATTAAAATTAATGCGGTGGGGACTTCATAAGTTTCCCTTGATTTTAATCCAATGGCCCGATCCTCCATATGTTCTATTCTTCCAACACCATGCTTACATCCTATATCGTGTAATGTTCTTAATAAGTCAACACTACTCATTTTTTCCCCGTTTAACCCTACCGGGACTCCTTCTTCAAAGTTAATGGTAATATATTCGGGTTTATCAGGAGCTTTTTCGGGAGCAGTAGTCCATTCTTTCGAATCTTCAGGCGGTTCCACACTTGGATTTTCCAGTATATCACATTCAGCACTTCTTCCAAAAAGATTCTCATCTATACTATATTTCTTATATCTATTGACTGGAATTCCATGTCTTTCAGCGTATTTGAGTTCCTCATCTCTACCCATATTCCACTCAATTAATGGTTGTAAAACCTCAATTTCAGGGGCATACGCATTTGCGGTTATATTGATCCTAATTTGATCGTTTCCTTTCCCGGTACATCCATGTGCTAGTACAGAAATCCCTTCTTTTTTAGCAATTTTAATAGCTTCTATAGCAATTAAGGGTCTCCCTACGGCAGTACTTAATGGATAAACTCCTTGATATAACCCGTTGGCTTTAATTGTAGGAAAAACATATTCTTTAGCAAATTTTTCCTTACAATCAACAGTAAAATGCTTCACAGCACCTAAATTATATGCTTTTTCCTCTATTTCCTTAAATCTTGTGGGATCAGCAAATTCTTGTCCCAAGTCTGCCGTGAAAGTATAAATTTCCGCTCCGTAAGTTTCTTGTAACCAACGGATCATAACACTTGTATCAAGCCCACCGGAATACATTAATAAAATTTTATCGTATTTTTCTTTTTTTGGTCCTAAATTACTCATATTTCCATCATTTCACTTTTGAATAAATAAATAAGGAGTAATTAAAATTTATCTTTTCTTATTATTTCTCTTTGATTTAAAGTGTTTAGAACCACAAATTCAAATTTTAATAAGGCTAAAGATTAAATAATAAAACTTTTTCTTTATGATTGTAAAAATTTTCAATATAAAAATCAAATAATAATAAAAATGAGGGTTGTTAGATTTTAATGGTTCAGAATGAACGAAACTTGAGAGTTCTTGGAAAAAATTATAAAGCTGTTTTTAATGTACTCCCGCATCCTATATATCTCTGGCAAAAAGTTGGAGAAGATTTAATTTTAATTGATTTTAATAAGGCCGCAGAAGTAATTACTGAGGGAAAAATAAGAAATTTAATTGGAATCAAAGCATCAGAGCATTATAGAGATAGACCTAAAATTAGAGAGGATTTAAAACTTTGCTTAAGTAAAAGAACAAATATCTCAAGGGAAACAATTCATAAACTTGTTACAACTGGAAAGGAAAAGATACTTGTTAGATTTTATGATTATATAGAACCAGATTTAATTCTTATTCATACAGAAGATATAACCAAGCAAAAATTAGCAGAACAGTCATTAAAAAAAGAAGAACAAGAAAAATCATTGATATTGAAAGCAGTATCCGATCATATTATTTATTATGATACTGACCAAAATATCATTTGGGCCAATCAAGCAGCAAGCGATTCTTTAAATTTACCAAATGAAACAATAATAGGTCGTAAATGCTATGAATTGTGGCAGAAAAGAAATGAACCTTGTGAAAATTGTCCCGTGTTAAGAGCGCTAGAAACAGGAAAACCGGAATCAGAAGAAATGAGGACCCCAGATGGAAGAGTCTGGTCTATATTGGGTTTTCTTGTACGAGATGATAATGGAAATATAATAGGTATGGTTGAAATTACAAGAGATATAACTGCTCGAAAATATATAGAAGAGAATTTGCGTCGAGAACGGGATATTTTAGGTCGAATAACAGATACAAGTCCAGTTGGAATTTCTGTGGTAAATAAGGTTGGGAAAATTATCTTTGCCAATCCAAAAGCAGAAAAGATATTAGGATTAACTAAAGATGAGATAACTCAGCGTACATATAATGCTTCAGGTTGGAAAATTACTGATTATGATGGAAATCCTTTTCCTGATGAGGAATTACCATTTGAAAAAGTGAAAAATACAAGAGAATCTGTATTTGATATGAGGCATGCAATTCAATGGCCTAATGGTCAAAAAAGATATCTTTCTATAAATGCGTCTCCTATTTTCGATGAAAATAGAAATTTTGATGGAATGGTCGCAACTATTGAAGATATTAGTGAAAAATGGATGATAGACCAAAAACTAAGAGAATCTGAGGAAAAATATCGAACGTTATTTGAAAATATGAATGCTGCTTTTGCTTTACATGAAGTAATTGTAGATGAAAACAATAAACCAGTTAATTATAAATATATTGAGGCAAATCCCTCCTTTGAAAAAATGACAGGTTTGAAGGCAATTGAGATAATAGGAAAGACTGTAACTGAAATATTGCCTGGAACAGAAAATGATCCGGCAGATTGGATTGGTAAGTTTGGTAATGTGGGACTTACAGGAGTTCCATTGACCGTAGAAGATTATTCTGAACAAATCGATCGCTGGTTTAAAGTTTCTGGTTATTCTCCTAAAAAGGGATATTTTGCGGTAACTTTTAATGATATTACTGAACGTAAGAAAGCAGAACAAGAATTAATAGAATCAGAAGAGAAATTTAGAAAAATAGCTGAACAATCATTTATGGGTATTGGAATTATTCAAGATGACCAAGTTAAATATGCAAATAAAGCAGTAGCAGAAATACTCGTATATTCATTAGAAGAAATGCATACATGGACCAAAAGTTTTAACATTACCAATATCATTCATCCAGACGATTTACCAAGACTCAGAGAGCAACGAGACTTAAGAAGGGCTGGAGAATTTAATCTAAAACCATACGTTTCTTATAGAATAATTTCGAAATCAGGCCAAGTAAAATGGATTGATCAATATTCTAAAAATATTTTATATCAAGGAAGAAATGCTGAATTAATATCTATTACAGATATCACAGATAAGAAGATTGCCGAGCAAAAATTAAAAGAATCCGAAGAAAAGTATAGAGACATGGCAGAATTGTTGCCGGATACTATTTTTGAAGCAGATTTAGATATGAATCTTAAATATATTAATCTTGCGGGATATATTATGTTCGGATATTCACCTCAGGAAGTAAAAGACGGATTGAATATTGCCCAACTTTTAACATCTGATTCATTGAGCAAGGCTAAGAAGAGAATAAATGACATATCAACCGGAAAATCTACTTCTCTAAATGAATATGAAATGCTCAAAAAGGATGGAAGCAAAATTTACGGTAGAATCCATTCAAGACCAATAATTAAAGATGGTAAAATAAATGGATTCAGAGGAACAACTACTGATATTACAGATATAAAGTTAGCAGAACAAAAATTAAAAGAAAAAAATATCGAATTATCAGTGTTGAATAGGATAATCACGCTAGGTAACGAATCCCAGAGCCTCCAAGAGTTCTTGGAAAAATCATATGATCAAGTTTTGGATATTATAGATTTCGACAGAGGAGGAATTTATCTTTATGATTATAATACAAAACATAACATCCTAATTCTTCATAAAAATGTCCATCCTGACTTTATTGCCGCAGTAGAAGATGTGGACATAACAACAGGTCTTTTTCACACAATATTTGACAAGAATAAGCCCTTTTATATTGAAGATTTCTCGGAGTTTATAGAAAATTCAAAAGAATTGGGTGTATATTCTAGTGTAATCGTTCCACTCCGTTCTAAGGATGAATACGTGGGAAGCCTTAACATTGGTTCTCCAGTTCATCAAGTTCTCTTCCATAATGAATTAGAGTTATTGGTGGCGATCGGCAAGCAAATGGGAATTATCATTCAGAAATTTGAATCAGAACAATTACTCAAGAAATCCGAAAAAAAATATCGTGAAGCATATAATCGAATTAACTTATATAAGGACTTATTTACTCATGATATCAACAATATATTCCAAAACATTTTATCGTCAAACGAGCTTGCCATGTTATATTCTAATATTCCGGAAAAATTACAAGATTACGTTGAAGTTGCCAACCTCATAAAAGAACAGGTTTCAAGAGGGGCAAAATTAGTATCAAATGTTCAGAAACTGTCGGAGCTTGAAGAGTTTAAGAAGCCATTATATTCTATAGAGGTTTGCAGTGTTCTAAAAAGTGTTATAAATTCGATAAAAAAGAATTTTCTCCATAAACAAATTAATATCAGTTTTCATTCTCCTGAAAAACAATATCTTATTGAGGCAAATGAGTTAATATTTGACGTATTTGAAGACATAATTATTAACGCTGTTAAACATAATAGAAATCCGACAATTGAGATTCAAATTAAAATATCTAAAACTTTAATGGATAATATGAAATATGTGAAAATTGAATGCATTGATAATGGTGTTGGTATACCAGACATTATGAAAAACGTAATATTTCAGCGTGATTATACCGAAGACAAACCAGGGGGAATTGGATTAGGGTTGTTATTAATAAAAAGAATACTGGAAAGTTATGACGCGACTGTTAAAGTGGAAGATAAGATTAATGGAGATTATTCAAAAGGGAGCAATTTTATAATCTTAATTCCGGAAGCATAAATTTATTATTGCAATATCATAAATCGTGAATATACTATGATAATTACCGGAAGTAATAATTTAAACTTAGAGATATTCATTTTTGTTAAATAAATTTTTATTTCTACAAATTTATAAAAATTTCGATAACCAAATTATTAAATATAAATATTTTGATAAAAAAAGTATACCTGTTAAAAAAAGTATTGGGGCTTCTCTTTTATTTAAAAGAGCGTTATATTGGTTTAACTCTGGAGGTGCCATAAAATAGCGGCAAATATATTGATCGTCGAGGATGATTTGTCATTACAAAGGCTATATGAAATGATTTTAAAAACCTCTGGATTTAATGTTATAGGGAAAGCAAATAATGGAGAAGAGGCTGTTCAGTTATACGATATAAATTCTGGGAATTTAGATATTATCTTAATGGATCATCGAATGCCAATTAAAAACGGGATTGAGGCGACAAAAGAAATCTTAGAACGTAATATTAGGACAAAAATTATTTTTACTAGTGCTGATAAAAGCATAAAAAAATTGGCATTATTAAATGGAGCAATTAGTTTTTTAGAAAAACCGTTTAGCTTTGCTGATTTAGTCAAGGAGATAGAAAAAGTTTTAAATATCTCTAATTCCTCTCCTGATTAATGTTTAAAATTTTATTAATATTGAATAATATTCTCATAAAAATTCAATTTTTTGAGAAAAACTATTAAATCACATTAAATTTATATGGAAATTTTAGACAAATTTCAAGGCTCTTTGTTAGGAGTAGCAATAGGAGACACTCTGGGTCGTCCATTTGAAGGAAAATTGAGATCTGAAATCTATGCAAATTTTAACACTTTTGAAGAATTCATCCAAAATAAAAAGAATTTATTCAAAACTTATACTGATGATACTCAACTTACATTACATACGGCAGAGGCGTTAATTAGAGGCAATGGATTTAATCTTAATAATTTCATTTCAGAATATATAAAGTGGTTGGATGATCCTCCCATTGGAGCAGGATACGGCTGTATATCTTCAATAAGAAAATTAAAATATGGTATACCTTGGGAAAATGCTGCTTCCAATTCGGGAGGAAATGGTACCGCCATGCGAATAGCACCCATTGGATTATTTTATTATAAAGACTTTAAAGGATTAAAATCTGCGGCTATAAAATCGAGTATTCTAACGCATTCACATCCCGCAGCCTCAGCTGGCTCAATAGTTATCGCTAGTGCAATTGCTTATTTAATTGATAAAGATCCAAAACTCAGGTTTTCTGTAGACCAATTTTTTGATGTAATAATATCCTCTATATCTGGTTCTCAAGAGGAGATTTGGGAAGAATTTGTTGAAATTTTAAACAAATTAAAATCAAATTTGCATGTATCTATTAAAGCAGGCTTGATTAAATTTTCTCAAATTGGTGTGAAATCGCCTTTCTTTATCGAAGATTATTTAGGTCATGCTTTTGTTCATCCTTATGCAATTAGCACAGTTGTATGTTCAATTTTCATTTTCTTAAAAAAGCTAAATTCATTTAGAGATTGTATTTTCGAATTGGCAACTGCTGGAGGGGATAGTGATACAGTAGGAGCAATTGGTGGTTCTCTAGCAGGAGCTTACTTTGGGTTAAAAAATATCCCTAATGATTTAATAAAATTAGTTAAAGACTATAAGAAAATTTTAAAAATAAGCGAAGAACTTCATAAGAAATTTGAACTACGTTATTAAATAAGTTATTTTATCGTATTGATAATTAATTTTAATTCTTTTTGGCATGATTCACAAAATTCAGGAGGTTTTTTATCAGTATCAGCTAAATGATTTGAAAATTGCATAATACAATGATTATCACAATGTCTTAAACCAAATGTGTGTCCTAACTCGTGAATAGCTTCTTTAAGTACTCTAAGGTCAAACAAAGTCTCATCATCTTCTCTTCTATAAAATGTTTCTCTTAATCGAGTAATAGAGATTAGAGCTACTCCCTCGGATTTCATGAATTGAGGCTTAGGAACTATAGCAATGCCAAATACAAAATTTAATTTTCGTGTGTAAATATCATTATCCATAACACCTAAAGTGCGAAAGTATTCTTTGTTGTTTACATGTTTTATAAGTTTTCTAATAATTGATGAGGCATTATACTGTCTCCTTGATTTATGATAATCTGAATCCTCTAAAGTGATTGTATCCGGTGAGACTTTAACTTTGTCTATAAACTCTTTGAAAAGGGGGTTTAAATTCTTTTTTAATTTGATTAAAGCTGCTTGGTCTATTTCTCCAATTTTTTGAATATAAATAATATTTTCCAATTTTATAACTATAAAAAATATTCTTTCTCTTCTATAACGTTTAATTAAATATAAATTAGAAATAATTATATCTTATTCAGTATTAAAAAAAGAAAAATTGAAAAAATAACATTAATTCTTATAAAAATAAGTTTAAATTGTATTTTTTAAATTTTTTATCAATTTAACTTCCCAATCTGAAATTGTGGGAGGGTGGTCTAGCCTGGTATGATTCTTGGTTTGGGACCAAGGGGCCGGGGAAAGGCTACCACGTCGATAGCCTTCTGGAAGTTCGAATCCCCCCCCTCCCACTTTATTCTCTATAATTTTTCTATTATTATTAGATTGAGTTAATTTAATGAGTTTAGTTGAATTAGAGTACTAATTTAAACCTTCTCAATGTTTAGTATTTCTTTTTTTTCAATTGGATTTTCAGTACTAAAGTAAATTTCTGGTATAAGTTCATTAATGGTAGAAACAAGTGAAAGGAGGATTGCAGGATTTTCAGAAGTTATCTTGTAATATTTATGCAATCTCATTTGTTTTGTAACTTGTATATTTTCTTCAAAAAATTGGAATAATTGTTTTAGATCTTCTTTAAGTTCTTTATTTATTTGAATACATACAGTTATTCCTTTATTATTTTTCTTTATTTTATTGTTGTGGACCTTTACTTTTAAAATCATAAAAATGCTTTATCTTCTATTAATTTGAATTCAAGTAAAAGATTAAATTATTTATTCAAGAAATTATAAAAACAAGGAATATTTTTGTGTTTTTAAATAAAATATTGCTTAAAAAAAAGCTTTTAATTTAATTTTTTTAAATTTAAACTTAATTACTTTTTAACTAGTCGAGCTAACACTGCACTAATAGTCCAAATTGTAAAAATCAAAAAGTATATTATCAATTTTACCAGAGCAAAACAAGAGTGAGCAATAGCCCATATATCTGGAAACCCCGAGGGATCACTAAGCATTAAGAAAATAAATATATTTTCAATACCATCAAAAGAAGCCGCTAATATCCCTAATACGGCGACAGTATAACCTGATTTTCTCCAACCTGATTCTTCATCGAATTTTCTCGTAATAATAAGAGTTAGATCAAATATTATAAGTCCTAAGCCGGTCATAAATCCGTAATCGAGGGCTTGGGTAATAGAATAATATCTTAATTCCTCGGCACTCATTCTACTAAACCAATATTTAATTTTAGAACCAGAAAAAGAAAGCTGACTTTCAATAAAACTTACGGGATAATTCGCTAATCCAGAAAAATATTGCATTATTGCGGAAAAAACTACTAGAAGTACAATGCCAATAAGGAGCAATAGTTTCGTGTTTTTTGGAGATGGCTTATCAGATAATTTTTCTAAGAACATTTATATCAATTATTTTTGAAATTTTAGATCCATTGAAGGTTAAATTATTAAATATGAATGGTTTTTTAATTCTTTTGTAACCATTTTGGATTTTTAGTTTAGTTGAAACAATTTAGAAGCAAATTTTTAATATTTCGAGTATTTTTATCACTTCAATTCACTCGTCCTTTTTGCTCCGAATATAGTACTAATGTACATCTTTTTAAGGCCTTTTATTGAAGTTTTCGATAAGTTCCTCTTTCTTTTCTCCACTTCCAAGGTTAAAATCATACTTGCTATACCTATTAGAGTTTTTAACGCAATTTTACTTTTATATTTTTTAAAGAACATTCTAAGAATAAGCCCCATAATGATGAAAATTGGGATAAAGAAGAACCAGAAAATTACCGCATTTAATTGCCCGTGTAACGGCACAAAAAATAATAGATAATGGGCTAAGTAGATAGTTAACGAATAATAAGAAAAATAGAATAGAAATCTGTAATTTTTTTCGGTTTTCACATATTCTTCAAGATAAATACCAACTGAGAATATGATGATTTGAACTCCGCAAGAAAAAATCGTCCAGTAAAAATTCGTCGGGTGGGTTAAAACCTTCACATCATAATTCGGATGCCAGAACCACAAACCAAAAAAAATAAGAATTGATCCTATGGCTAATGAAGGGATTAAAAGCTTATTTTTAATTTCACTCTTCCTTTCGATTGGATTTTTAGTATTACTTACCTCGAATAATATATCTCCGACAACAGTTCCATAGAGAAGAAATGGAAAAAATCCTAAAACTATATCTTGATCAGGAGAGTGATATAATATATGATATAAAATCCCAAAAAAATTAAATTGTCCATCATATACGCTTAAAATTGAGAATAATAAATGATTAAGGATCCATGATATTCCCGAAATACAAATTCTTGTCATTTTCGAAGAATTTAATAATGGAACTGCAAGTAATAGGGAGATGCCTATTGTAAACAAGATGAACCATGTCCATATATAAAAGGGATCCATCAATGCAATAGCGATACAAGTATTGAAAATTAAGCCAATTAAAACTATTAATAACGCGCGGAATATAAAACCGTTTTTCACCATTTCTTTAGTAAACACATCTGATTTTTCCGCCATAAGTATTCCTTTTCTATATGAAATAATACTGCTTATCCCTGAAACAAATAGAAATCCCGCTGCTCCCACCCATGAACACAGAAAAATTATAAGATACCATAACCAACGGCTCTCTGGTTGAATCCACCAGTCCATAAGATGTCCACCAATCATGTAAAACATAGCAAGTCCACGAAATATATCAATTGTCTTGAATCTTTTCTGCGCCACAAAAATCATTCAATTTTAATTTGATAGAAAAATAATTACACTTTATGGTATAAATAACTATTGAATATGATAAAAATTAAAAATAGATTATGAAAAATTGATCAGTTTAATTGCTTTTTTAATTCTTTTGCAATTTTATCTGTCTTTTTATCTTTTATCCAATATCGAATCTTCTTCGACTTAAGTAAAGCTTGAATTTTATCGTTTAAATCGTTTAATTTCTCTCGA
Source organism: Promethearchaeia archaeon (assembly GCA_029856295.1). Lineage (GTDB taxonomy): Archaea > Asgardarchaeota > Lokiarchaeia > Sigyniarchaeales > SOKP01 > LW40-45. The sequence goes on along the minus strand of JAHQWS010000208.1, from coordinate 415 downwards.
TCCTCGTCAGTTAATTGAAGAACTTCTTCTAAAATCTTTTCTTTTACTTTCTCAATTTCTTGTTCGATAATTGGAATATCTATAGGCTCTTTTTCTCTCTGAATTAATCTTTTTCTTAAAATCTCTTTTATATTTTTTACCCAACCCTCAATCCAGGGGAAGCTCCCCACTGTTTTAGGATTATTTATTTCAATATCTTCCCGTTCTACAATGATCAAATCGTCCGGGCAAGAATTCTCACATGCTCCGCAATAAAAACAAGCATCTTCATTACAAGCTATTTTTCCATATTTTAAAACATCTTCCGCGCTTTCAGGTATGAAAAAAGATTCAGTCGGACAAATATTGACACAAGCTTTACACCCTTGAGGATCACAACGATGTAACATGTTTTTTTTGATAATAACCGCTCCCT
>JAHQWS010000207.1 GCA_029856295.1 Promethearchaeia archaeon | reverse complement strand
GGTAAGACAATTGCCATTTTTCCATTTTCCTTTAATAATTGTAGACATCGCTCTATAAATAATATTTGGGGTGGTTGGCTATTTCTAAGTACACTAGTTTTGTTTATTATTCCATTCTTAATTTTCCATTTATATCCTAAATGATATTGTGATAAAATTCGATCCTCCTTAATTTTAATTTTAGATCCAAATGGGGGATTAGTAAATAATGCATCAAAACTATTTAAATTAATACTTATGCTTGTCTTTGGGTTCCAATTTTCTGGAAGTTCCAATGAATTTTCACAAAATATATTTTCTTTACCATTTCCTATAATCGCCATGTAAGCTTTAGTCACTTTGGTTAGAAATTTATCCTTATCAATACCTTTTAAGCATTTGTGAAAAATTTTATTTCTTTCTTGATGATAAATTAAATCATTCCATTTTTTACGATCTTTTGCTTTTTCTAGTTTTTTCATAATTTCAGTTAAAGCCATAACTAAAAAACCACCTGATCCACAAGCAGGATCTATAATAACATCTCCAATTTCTGGATCAATAATATCAAAGCACATTTTTATGACATTTCGAGGAGTAAAAAATTGTCCTTCACTACCTCTTAAAGCTGGACCAATAAAAACTTCAAATGCTTTTCTAATAGCATCTCTTTCAGCTTCTGTTAAACTATAATCCTGAAGTTGACTAATAATATATAATAGAGCATTATTATCAAGTTCTATTAAATCTTCTTTTGTAAAGATTTCATTATACATAGACTTTACTTTAAAGAAAAGTTTTTCTATACGATCTCTAACTTTTTCTGCGGGTTCATCTATTCCAACTCGAAATATTACTTGATCATCAGATTCTGTCTCAATTTCATCATAGATCTTGCAAAAAAGTAATATAATAATCTGCTGAGCAATGGTTTCATCTCTTGTAACTCCTGTTAGAGCTCCCGCTAAATGATTACGAATCTCCTTAAATAATAATGTTAAATTATTAGGTTTTATCAAGTCTTTTCTTTTATATTTTCCAATATCTTCAATTCTTTGTCCTTTTCTTGGTATATTAGGTATTTCTCTATATGTGATTTTGTTTCCCTTGCCTATTATTTTTTGAATATATAAATGTTCAACACCATTAAACCATACACCTATAACTGCCGTTGAAGGATTCATATAAGATTTAAGTTGCTGCTTTCCATCTTCCCTAGAACTTGATTTACATTCTACGATAATATATAAATCATCAGGATGTTTTTTTTCATTTTCAAATATAGCAATATCAACAGGACCAATTTTTTGAGATCCCTTTTTTATATAGAATTGTGGGCGAGTTTGAATTTGTTTTTTTAAATACCCGAGATCTTTAACCAATTTCCTTTCAAATGGTTGTACTGCTTCAATTTCTTCTGCTGTTGACTTAATATATTTTCCACTCACATAATCTACATGATAACCTTCATTTGGTTTTTTTATTTCATCCTTTGTGGTTCTATTGAAAGTCATTTTTTTTTGGATTTTTAAACTAGTTAAATTATTCTATATTAATTTTTTAGGACTTGTATAGATAATCTTTCTGTAAATTTAAAGAAAAAAATTTAAAGATGATCTTTATTCTATTTTTTTATCAATTCCTTTATTTTAAAGATTTCTTTATTTTTTTCTCTCCACATGTAATAAAACAAGTATTTTATTCTTTCAGAAATTAAAAAAGATTCCTGGAGAATATAAGATAGATTTTGCAATTGTGGATAACGTTGGACACGACAAGGATGGAAAAGTTTTGTATAAGTTGAAAAAAGATGGAAGCAAAAAATTAGATGAGCATGGAAATCCATTAATTAACAACGAACTAATCAACCTCCATACAATAATAAAAAATTGCGAAGATTTCAATTATTTGAAGGATCAAAAAATCTTTAAGGTTAATTCTAATCGGATTAAAAATAAAATTTATATTCCTAATTATTATACTGGAGTAGAAAAACCTCTTCGTTTGCTTTCAAATAATACTAATTTTTCTTTATTTACAATTAGAGAATTGATAGATAGGGGTATAATTTACACTAATAAAAATGGGTATCTTCCAAGGGGTGATGAGATTGGCTCCCATGTTTATGGATTAGGTGATATCCCTTTCATTCGTACTAGTGAAATACATAATTGGGAAGTAAATCTGGATTCAAATAAGAGAACCTCTAAAGAAGTTTATGATTTATATAAGGAAAAACATAATATTGAAGAGGGGGACATACTTTTAGTAAAAGATGGTGGACCAAATTTAATCGGAAAAATAGCTTATGTCACAAATTTAGACACAAGAATTATAATCCAGAGCCATATATATCAATTTAAAGTCCAAAATAATGAAGAGGATATTGATTCTTATCTACTTTTGTATTTGCTTAATTTAGATATTGTCCAAAAACAAATTCAAGCCATAACTTTTATTCAGGGAACAATCGCTACAATAGGTAATAGGATAATGGAAATTATTCTGCCATTTCCTTCAAACAGAGATAAGAGAAAGGAAATTTCCAATTATATAAAAAAAATAATTGAAAATAAGACTGAAATTAAATATAAAATTCGAAATTTATCTCTTAATTCTTTTCTAGATTAATTCTTTAGCCTGCAAATACTCTTTTTTTTTAAAATCTTAAATATGAGTTTAACAATATTAATCATAATTCCAAATTTAAACTTAAATTTTAATTATCATATCATAAATAATAAAATCCAAAATGAGGAAGAAAATGTCTAAAGAATGGCAAGTGAATGAAGATAAAGCTTGGTTTAAAAAATGGTGGCCAGAAAATGTCCCTAAAAACTATGATTTTGAGAAAATCACATTAGGCGAATTCTTTGACAGGCAACGTAAGAAATACTCTAATGATAAATTAATTTTTTATCTCGGGTCTTGGATGACATATGGTGAGACAGGTGAAGCAATCGATATAGTGGCAACAAGTCTTTATAATCTCGGAATAAGAAAAGGTGATGTTGTTGCTCTTCTTATGCCTAATTGTTTTCAGTATCCTATATGTTTTTATGCATGCGCGAAAATAGGTGCTATTCCAACTGGTATAAATGTTACTTATAAACCTATTGAGGTGTTGCACCATATAGAAACTACCGGAGCTAAAGTCATGATAACTCTGGAGGCAATGTATAGCCTATTAGTCAAGCCAATTATTGACAAAACGAATATTGAATTAATAATTTATACTAATGTAGCGGACTTAGTTACTGGATCCAAAAGTTTTAAAGATTTTATAGCCAGAAAAACGCGAAAGATTCGGAAGGGAAAAATTGATTTTGAGCACTCTTATAATTTTTATGAGCTTTTCACGACTGAACCTAACGTTCCCGATGTAAAATTTGATCCCACAGAACACACTGCAACGTACATTATGACGGGAGGTACAACTGGGGTCCCTAAAGCTACAGTGTTAACTCATTTTAATATAATATGTAATGCGTTACAAGTTAGATTGGTTTTAGGAGGAGAACAACCTGGAATGGGAGTTATTGGAGTATTACCCATGTTTCATGCCTTTGCAATAACAGCGGTACTGAATGCTGCAATCTCCACGGGAGGATGGATGTTATTATTCACAAGACCACCGCCTACTGATGAGTTACTTCAAATAATCAATGACATGCCTGCACCAAAGGGTTTTGCCTATCCTGGAGCTGAGATTCTTTTTAAAAGAATAGCTGATTTTCCAGATCTTAGTCCGTACCCAAATCTATCAGGAAAATTGAGATTATGCGTCTCAGGAGCGGGGCCATTACACCGGCCTGTTCAAGAAAAATTTCAAGAAAGAACGGGAGGCAGAGTAGTAGAAGGTTATGGATTAACGGAGACAACTTGTGTTTCCAGTGCGAATAGTCTATTTGGTGAAAATCCAGTTGGCACAGTTGGAATGCCCATACCAGGTACAGATTGGGCAATTTTTGATCCTGATAATTTTGAGGCGGGTTCCATTGCTGATGGATTACCCGGTTCGAAGTATGGAGAGGAGCACACCGGAGAAATCTGCGTGTGCGGACCCCAAGTAATGAAAGCATATTTAAATAAACCAGAAGCTACTGCTGACACACTAAAAACATGGGATGGCCGTATGTGGCTCCTTACGGGTGATATTGGATTCATGAGAGACGATGGTTGTGTATCAATTCGGGATAGAAAGAAACAATTGATAAAAGTTGCCGGTCGTTCAGTCTTTCCAACGGAAGTTGAGACTTTGCTAATGAAACACGAAGCAGTATCAGAAGCGGCAGTTGCAGGTTTACCCGATGCTGAGGTAGGAGAAATCGCAAAAGCATGGGTAACTATAAAATCAGAATATGTTGGCAAGATTAGCGAGGAAGAATTAAGAAAATGGGCTAATGAAAACATGACATATTGGAAAGTGCCAAAACTTATTGAATTTATAGACGAAGTTCCTAAAAATTTAATCGGCAAGGTTCAAAGAAGAGCATTGCAAGAAGCAGATCCGTTATATAAGGCAAAATATGGAAAATAAAACAATTTACGCTATTTTTTTTATAATTTTATTTTATTTAGAAAATTATTATAATAATTTTAAATAGAAACTTATCAATAACATTATTTGACAACTTAATATGAGATGAAGTAAAATGAATGAAGAAGGAATCCAAGAAAAAGAAGATGAAGTAAAACGATATTGGTATGAATATTGGCCTGATGGAGTGC
>JAHQWS010000206.1 GCA_029856295.1 Promethearchaeia archaeon | reverse complement strand
ATATAGGGATTTTCCATATCTAACCAGAATGCCATTCTCTCTGTTAATTTTTCCCATTCTTTGATATATTTAAAAACACTTTCACGGCATTTTTTGTTAAATTTGTCAATTCCATAATCTAAAATATCCTTTTTAGTTTTAAGGCCTAATTCCTTTTCAACTTCAAGCTCGACGGGTAAGCCGTGTGTATCCCAACCTGCTTTCCGAGGAACCCAATATCCTTCCATAAATTTAAATCTCAGAATTATATCTTTCACACTTCGGGAATAAACATGATGAATACCTGGCAGCCCATTAGCAGTAGGCGGTCCTTCAGTAAACTGATACCTACCTAACGGCTTCTCTGCATCAAGAATCAATTTAATTATTGAAATCGAATCCCAATAGTCCAATATCTTTTGCTCTTCTTCCGGTAGAGTCATAACATACCATTAGAGTAAATTATAAACTAAATTTTAAGAAATATCTATCTATATTATAAAAAAGGATTTTATATGAATTTTGGGATAGCTTATATTATATTTATAAATAATTGGATATAAAATGTAAAAAAAATATCTTCTTTATTTAATATTGATTTTCTTTATTCAGTTTTTTTTAAATCGACGTCACAATAGGGACACACATGCCTAGACCAAGTTGTAATTCATTTTGACAATATGGACAAAGTGTTAAGATTAGCTCCACCTCCGCTTCCATCTCCAACTCCATCGCCGGTTACTGCGCCAGTTTCTTGGACTATATTAATTGTGAAGTAAATTTTATTGGATTTTTGCGTAATATCTGAAGTATCGTTGGCAAATATTTGAATTGTATGGGAACCATCTATTGGCATTGGAGTGGTAATATTTCCCAAAATTGTTTTGTTAGTTTGTCCTTCTAAAAAATAACCGATCCAGTCAAGAGTAGTGCTATTTTCAAAATTAGTAAGAGACCCTCATCTTTATTGTCTCACTCATTATAATTCTCATCGGAAGAAAAACCAATGGCATCGTAATAGGCAGGATCCTGAGTATTTGTATAAAATTCAAAATGAGTTTTTTTATTTAATTATATATCATTAAAATTATTCCCTCAAGTTTAAATATTATCCCTTCTTAGGAATAACATAATTATATATAATGATTATAATTATACTTAATTAAAATAATTATGCATGATTAAATGCACAAATAAGGAGGTAATACCCGTGAATGATAAAATTGTGCACCACTTAACCAAAAAGGAAAAAAATATATTTTGGAATGGGATTTTAATGGGTATAATCATCGGAATCTTGATTACTACCCTCTTATTAGCATTTCTTAATAAATTAATTTAAATTTTAAACTGAGAGGAGCTAATTAATATGTCAGAAGAAGAACACAAAGTTGAATATACTACAGTATCAATACCAAAAACTCTTGCAGATAAGATAAAAGACAGAATGAAAGGTACAGGCTTTCCATCTGTTTCTAGTTATGTAACTTATGTACTTCGCCAGGTAATTTCTTCAATCGAGGAAGAAAATAAATCTAAAGAAGCATTCACCAAGGAAGAGGAAGAAAAAGTCAAACAGCGTTTAAGAGATTTAGGATATATAGATTAAAATAAATACTTAGAAAAGAGAATAAGAATGATTCAACCACACGGAGGAACACTAGTTAATAAAGAATTGCCTAAAATGGAGAAACAGCGAATTTTAGAGCAAATTGATGAGTTCGAGAAAATTCAGGTCAACTCGGAAACATGGAATGTATTAAAGAATATTGCTTTTGGAGTTTTCAGTCCTTTGGAAGGCTTCATGAATCAGAATGATACTTCACATGTACTTGATCATATGTATTTAGAAAATAATATTGCTTGGCCTTTTCCAATTGTCCTTGATATTTCCGAGGAGAAAGCAAATAGGATTAACCTTGATGAAAATGTCATCATAACCGATACTTCAGATACTCCAATCGCATTATTAAATGTCAGTGATATTTATAATTATAATAAAAAATATTTTGCAGAACAAGTATATGGTACAATAGATCAAAGTCATCCTGGTGTTAAAAAGGTCTTTAAGCAAAAGGAGAAATTAATTGGGGGAGAGATTTTTCTTATCAGTGAACTTCCCGCAACATTCCCAGATTTAGATTTAAAACCACTAGAAACTAGAGTCTTATTCAAAGAGAAGAAATGGGATAGAGTAGTAGCATTTCAAACAAGAAATCCCCCTCATTTAGGGCATGAATATGTACAAAAAGCGGGGCTAACTTATGTAGATGGTCTTTTTATTAATCCCGTAATTGGTAAAAAGAAAAGTGGGGATTTTTTAGATGAGGTTATTATTGAATCCTATAAGGTCTTAATAAATGAATATTACCCTCGAGATAGAGTAGTCTTAAGTACTTTTGAAACAGAAATGAGATATGCTGGTCCAAAAGAGGCAATCTTTCATGCGATAGCAAGAAAGAATTTTGGATGTGACCATATTATAATTGGACGAGATCACGCGGGAGTAGGCAATTTTTATGGGCCGTATGATGCACATCAAATCTTTGAACAATTTCCCGATTTAGGAATAGAACCAATCTTTTTTAGGTCCTTTTCACGATGCAAAAAATGTGATAGTGTTGTCAATGACAAGATATGTCCTCATCCCCCAGAAGACCATATATTTTTTAGTGGCACAAAAATAAGAGACATATTAAATTCAGGGAAAGAACCAACACCAGATATTATGCGTCCTGAAGTTGCTAAAGTTATTTTAGGATATGAAAATCCGTTTGTTATTTAAAAGAATAAAAAGGAATAAAACATTGAGGAGTAATTATTGTCTAATAAGAAAAAAGTAGTAGTCATCGGATTAGACTGTGCTGCTCCCAAAACCCTTTTTGAGGATTTTATTGAGGCGTGCCCTAATATAAAAAAGCTAATGAACCATGGAATTCATGGTAAATTAAGAAGTTCTGACCCCCCAATAACTATCCCTGCTTGGATGGTCATGTCTACGGGGAAAAAAGCAGGAACCCTCGGAGTATATGGATTTAGACATCGGAAAGAAAATTCATATACAGAGTTCTGGGTTGCAAATTCGCAAACAATTAAAGAACCGAAAATTTGGGACATTCTTGGGAAAAACGGATTAAAATCTATAATATTAGGTGTTCCTCCAACTTATCCTGTCCAACCCCTAAACGGCAACCTAGTATCGGGTTTTATCACCCCTGATATCCTATCAAATTTCACATACCCCCCTGAATTAAAGGCAGAAATTATAGAGAACGTAGGGGATTATGTATTAGATGCGAAATTTAGAACAGATATGAAAGAACAATTATTAATAGATATCTATAAAATGACAAGAATTCAATTTAAAACGATAAAATATTTAATGAAAAATAAAGAATGGGACTACATTCAGTGTGTATTAATCGGATTGGATAGACTCCATCATGCCTTCTGGAAATATTATGATAATACTCATCCCAAATATGAGCTTGGTAACATTTTTGAATCTGTTATGAAAAAATATTATACTTATTTAGATCAGGAAGTAGGAGAAATCTTAGAATTAATTGATCAGAATACTATAGTTTTCATTGTTTCTGATCATGGCGCAAAAGCAATGAAAGGCTGTTTATGTGTCAATTTAGCTTTAGAAAAGCTCGGGTTATTAAAATTTAAAAATAAACCAACAACTAAAACTAATTTAGAAAACGCGGATATAGATTGGAAAAACACATACGCTTGGGGCTGGGGCGGATACTATGCTAGAATCTTTCTTAATGTAAAAGGCAGAGAAAAATTAGGTATTATTGATCAAAAAGATTATGAAAAATGGAGAGATAAAATTAGAGAATTATTAAAGACAATACCCGATGACAATGGAAACCAGATGAATACTAAAATTTATAAACCTGAGGAGATGTATGGCATAATTAAAGGAGATGCTCCAGATTTAATGGTATATTTCGATGACTTAAATTGGAGATCAGCGGGAACAGTCGGATATAGTTCAATGTATCTTGATGAAAATGATACTGGTCCTGATGATGCCGTTCATGATTACCATGGTATATTCATTATTTATTATCCTAAAAAGAAAATAGGAATGCAAATAGAAACAAGAAATTTGCTTGATATTGCTCCCACAATTTTAAACATTTTTGGAATTGATATTCCTAAAGAGATGGAAGGAAAGATTATTAAATTTAAAAAAAATTGAAGAATAATGGAACATAAAGGATTTACATTATGGTTTACGGGGCTTCCCTGTTCTGGGAAATCTGTCTTAGCAGATGCCGTGACTGAAGATTTAAAAAAGATGGGAATGAAAGTAGAACGATTAGATGGTGATATTGTAAGGAAAGGCTTAACGAGTGATCTAGGATTTTCGGAAGAAGATCGCAATAAAAATATCGAGAGGGTGACGTTTGTTGCAAAATTATTAACTCGTAATGGTGTTGCGGTTCTTGCCTCATTCGTTAGTCCTTACAATAAAATTCGGGCATATTCACGAAAAGAAATAGGAAATTATATTTTAGTTTATGTGAAATGTCCTGTTGAAGTCTGTGAAGAAAGAGATGTAAAAGGAATGTATGCAAAAGCAAGAGCAGGAGAGATTAAGGATTTTACAGGAATAGATCACCCTTTTGAAGAGCCTAAGAATCCAGATATTATAGTTGAAACAAATAAACAAACGGTAGATGATAGTAAAGCAGAGATAATAGAAGCATTAGATATAATG
>JAHQWS010000204.1 GCA_029856295.1 Promethearchaeia archaeon | reverse complement strand
CTATTTTAGATTATATCAAGAAAAGAGACTTATTTAAATAGTTTTGAGAGGTATGGAAAAAAAATCTATCGCATTAGCTTGTCGGATGGATTCAGAGAGAGCAATTAAATTATCTAAGAGAATTTTTGAATTTTTGGTAAAAAAAGGAGAGGTAGTGTATTTAGAAACTCGTATTGCTCCAAAAATATTTCCCCATAATGGAATAGATCTAAATACCATGACATCTAAAAATACGAAATTCCTTATTTCTGTAGGAGGTGATGGTACACTCCTCCGGGTAGCGAATGGTGTTTCTCAAATTGATCCTCCTCCTATTTTAGGAGTTAATATTGGATCGATTGGATTTTTGGATGAGTCTAACGATAGACGAGTATATAAAGATTTAATTAAAGTGTTAAAAGGAGAATATATAATAGAGACTTGTTCTAAGTTGACTCCTTATATAGTAAGAAATTCTGAAGAGATTAAGCTCAATAATGCGTTAAATGAAATTCTAATTATTTCCTCAAAAAATTCCAAAGTATTACAAATTTCGGTTAAGGTGAATGGGATTTTTTTAAATCGGAGTTACTTAGATGGATTGATTATTTCTACATCCACAGGCTCAACAGCCTATAATCTAAGCGCAGGAGGGTCGATAATAAGCCCTAACTTAGAGATTATGCAGTTAACACCTCTAAACAGTTTTGCTCGCTCTGGTTTAAGACCCATGGTTCTCCCTATTGATTCTGAAATAGAGATTACTCCCTTAAGACCAAGGTTGAATGCTAGAATCATTGTAGATGGACAGCAAACAATTAAAAAGATTCACCCAAATACGAGAATTAGAATTCGAAAAGCTAACTCTCACACAAAATTCATTCGCTTAACAGATAATTTATATGAAAATTATTTTAGGCGTTTAAGAAAAAAAATAATAGGAACAATAAGAACTCCATTGAACGATTCCCCAGAGGAGTAATGTTCATAAAAAATGAATAAACCAACTTTAATTTTTGATACAAATATCTTTTTGTTAGGCATAGAATTTAATGTAATTGATGGTGTTATTTATACAACGCCTAAAGTTATTGAGGAAGTTAAACATAAGAGATATACAAATAAAAATAGGAATATTGTTAATAGAATTCAAGTAGCCATTGAAAGTAAAAAGTTATTGATACAAACTCCTTCAAGCAGGTTTTTTCAAGAAATCGAGACAAGTTCAAAAACTACAGGAGATTATAAAACGTTATCGATGGTTGATAAAGAATTAATTGCGTTGGCTTTAGAATTTAAAGAATCCATTAAAAATGATTTTATTCTCTACACTAATGATTATTCAATGCAAAACTTATGCTCAGAATTGAACATTCCTTTTTCACCATTAATTAGAGATGGAATTAAATCAAGGATTATCTGGGAAATTTACTGCCCTTTTTGTAAAGAAGCAAAAAAAGTTGAAGAATTTGGTAAAGAATGTGAAAGATGTGGGACAAGACTTAGACGAAGAAGGAAGAATGAAATAAAATTAATTTAAAATATATATATACATCAATATAAACAATTTTTTTTAAAATAAATCCAAGCTAAGCTAAATTTAGGATATAAATTTTTAAGAACTAGAAGAATGAATTTGGAATATAGTGGAAAATATATATTAAATTTTCCAAATAATAATTGATAGAATAACAATTATGATCAAAGATAAAAATGGGAGTAAAGATAAACGAGTTAGTTAAAGAAGTTAGCAGAACGATTACTTTTGAGAATCTTTTAGGAAAACCTATAGCTATTGATGCATTTAATACAATTTATCAATTTTTGGCAATTATTCGTCAGAGAGATGGTACTCCACTTAAGGATTATGAAGGAAATGTAACCTCTCATCTTTCAGGATTATTTTATAGAACTATAAATTTTCTTGAGCATGCTATTAAACCAATTTATGTTTTTGATGGGATTCCATCTGAACTTAAATCAGATACAATAAAGGAGAGAAAAAAAATTAAAGAAGAAGCTAAGGAAAAGATGATTAAGGCTCAAGAAGCAGAAGATTTCAGAGAGGCAAGAAAATTCGCGCAACAAACATCTAAACTATCTACAGATATGATAGAAGAGAGTAAAAAACTAATTGAATATATGGGTATCCCTGTCATTGAAGCCAGCTCCGAAGGTGAAGCTCAATCAGCATATTTAGTTGAAAGAGGCGATGCTTGGGCGTGTGCATCTCAGGATTATGATACCTTATTATTTGGTGGAGAACGATTAGTCAGGAATTTCGCAGTAAGCAGAAGTAAAAAGGTAAAAGATACGACAGTTACTCTAGACATAGAATATGTTTCACTCCCAAAATTATTAGAGAATTTAGAAATTTCGCGAGAACAATTAATCGAAATGGGAATATTGATTGGAACCGATTTCTTTGAAGGGATACCAGGAATAGGTCAACATAAGGCCTTAGATCTGATTAAGAAATATGGATCTATACAAAATATAATTGATAAAGAAATAAAAGTAGGAAAACTAGAAATTCAAATAGCTCCAGAAATAATTGAGCAAGTAAAAACGATTTTTTTAAAACCAGATATTAAAAAAGAATATCCCAAATTGAAGTGGAAAAAAATAGATTTCGAAAAAATAGAAGAATTGCTGCTAGAACAGCACAACTTCTCAAAACAGCGGGTGGAGAATGCACTTGACCGTTTAAGAAAATTAGATTCTTCAAAAATGCAAATATCACTTGATAGTTTTCTTAAAAAAAATTAAAAAGTAATTTATAAATTGAAACACAAAAGTTTTTACTAGTTAATTGCATTAAATTAATTAAAGAAGTGATTCACCAAAAGAATGATATTATATGTCAGAAGGAGAGACAAATAAAGTAGATGATAAGGAAAAAAGATTCACACTCCGCGTCCAAAAAGCGAAGAAGAGGGATATCGGTAGGAATATTATAAGGATTGACCCCAAAACTATGGAAGATTTAAACATTCAAACGGGAGATGTAATCGGGTTATTTGGTAAAAAAGAAAGTGCAGGTATAGCATGGCCAAGTTATCCTCAGGATAATGGATTAGGAATTGTACGAATAGATTCGAGATTGAGAAAAAATACGGGCACTAGCATCGACGATACCATCGAGATTTTTAAGGTAAATGCCAAAGTCGCTCAAAACATTGTTTTGGCACCTTCAAGTGTAAAAATTAGAACGAATCCAAGATTTGAATCGTTTGTAAAAAGAAAATTAAATAATTATCCCGTTACCATTGATGATCTTATATTAATTTCAATAGGGATAAGTAGAGAAATTACTTTCAAAGTTATAGGTCTTAGACCTAAGGGGATTTGTGTTATTAAACAAGAATCTGCATTACATATAAGTGAGCATGTTACCGAAGATGAGGAAAAGGGGGGAGGCTACATAACTTATGAAGATGTCGGTGGTTTGGATAGAGAAATACAAAGAGTAAGAGAAATGGTTGAATTACCATTGCGTCATCCGTCTATATTTAAACGTTTAGGGATAGATCCTCCTAAGGGAGTATTATTAAGGGGGCCTCCCGGATGTGGAAAAACATTATTAGCGAAAGCGGTTGCTAATGAAAGTGAGGCTCATTTTATCTCAATAAATGGTCCAGAAATTATGAGCAAATTTTATGGTGAATCAGAGAAGAAATTACGGAAAATTTTTATAGAGGCGGAAGAAAAAAGTCCCTCAATAGTATTTATTGATGAAATCGATGCTATTGCACCAAAAAGGGAAACTGTAACAGGAGAAGTAGAGAGAAGAGTCGTGGCACAATTATTAGCATTAATGGATGGGTTACATAGTAGAGGAAGAGTTATAGTCATAGGGGCTACGAATAGACCAAATAGTTTAGATCCCGCTTTAAGGCGCCCTGGAAGATTTGATCGCGAAATTGAAATAAAAGTTCCAAATGAGAAGGGACGCCGAGAAGTATTTCTAATTCATACTCGCAACATGCCTCTTGATAAAAAAATCTCTATAAAAGAGTTTTCTCAAATAACTCATGGATTTGTAGGCGCTGATATTTCAGCAGTTTGTCGAGAAGCGGCAATGTCAGCCTTAAGAAGATATTTACCTAAAATTAATTTAGAATCAGAGATGATTGACCCAGACCTTTTGGAACAAATAATTGTTACTAAGGAAGATTTTGAAGAAGCTTTAAAAGAGGTAATGCCCTCTGGAATAAGAGAAGTATTTGTAGAAGTTCCCAATGTAAAATGGGATCAAGTGGGAGGTTTAGAGGATTTAAAGCAAAGATTAATTGAAGCTGTAGAATGGCCTTTATCTAGTCCACAAATTTTCAAAAGAATGGGAATAAACCCTCCAAAGGGTATTTTACTTTATGGTCCTCCAGGTTGTGGTAAAACACTTCTTGCCAGAGCCGTAGCAACTGAAAGTAAGGCAAATTTTATTTCGATAAAAGGTCCAGAACTCTTATCAAAATGGGTAGGCGAAAGTGAGAAAGCTATTAGAGAAATTTTTCGAAAAGCTAAAATGGCAGCACCATGTATTGTATTCTTTGATGAATTTGATTCCATTGCTCCAAGTCGAGGTAGATATGCTTCAAGTACAGGAGTGACAGAAAAGGTTCTATCGCAACTTTTAACCGAATTAGATGGGTTAGAAAGTATGAAAGATATTGTGGTAATTGCTGCTACAAATCGCCCTGATATATTAGATTTGGCGTTAATAAGACCAGGAAGAATAGATCGCACATTATTAGTTCCCGCTCCAGATGAAAAAACTCAAATTGAAATAATAAAAATCTATACTAAAGAAATGCCTTTAGCAACGAATTTAAAAGTAGAAGAGATTCATGCTATAATCGATGAAGGTTTTTCTGGTGCTGACATTGAAACATTATGCCGGGAAGCGGCTATGAATGCTTTAAGGGAAAATATTCGAGCAAGAAAAATCACTTTGGACCACTTTAAAGAAGCACGGACAGAAATACATCCAACAATTACCCCTGAAATACTTAAATGGTACGGAGAATTTGGCGAAAAACTAAAAAGAAGAAGAATAGAAAAAGAAAAAGAAGAAGGTCTGTTTGTATAATATTAAAAATATTAATTATAAAGAAAATATTAATCGTGATAACTTGAATTTTCTTTTTTTTTGACTAATAAATTATAAAAAACCTAAAAAATTAAAACAATAAGGTGAAAACTTATAGAAGCACATCGTTGGAATCAAAAACCGATTTTAAACTCAATAATTGATATCCTTGTAAGAAATAAAGGAGAGGTAATGGATAAGAGAATGGAAGAATTACTTAAAAAAGAATTTCCTTTTGTCAATTCATTGTATTTAGAAGAAACCTTTATGAAATTAGAATCTATGAATATTATAAATGTATTCAGAGTTTCTAAGAATAAAAAGATGATCGTTCTCAATAAACACAATGAAAAGATTAGTAGTAAATTAATGGAAGACCTACTTTAGCTTGTTTTTTCCCATTTTAAGCAAACATCTGTAAGTGAAAGGTCTTCAATCTTCGATTTAAACTTTCTTTCTCTGATATCGATGAAGATAGGGTAATTAACCGCATTTCCGATCAATAGCATCTCACCTACTCCTAAACTCGAAATCATATCGGCATACTCTTTAGATATTGCTTCGGAGCTATCCATTAAATGTTTTAAATCGTATGGATTTTTTATGTTCAAAACCATTTTTGAATTCAATTGAGATAAAACAGTGGCACTCAATTTCTTTGGTCGTTGCGAAATTAAACATAAGCATGCCATAAACTTTCTACCCTCTCTGGCGATAGTTTCTATTATGGATTTAGATATTGCTTTGGAATGTGCTGCCTCAGGGCAGAATTGGTGAGCCTCTTCCATTATTAATAAGAAAGGGGGAATATTATCGGTTCTCCTTAGATAAAATAATCGATTACAAAGATAATCGACAATAATTTGTTTTTTTCTTATACTAATCTCATTTGCAAGGTTAAATATCGTAATTTGATTTTGATTAACTATATTGGCAATGAATGGGTTTTCTTGAGGTCCAAATAATGTCAGTCGATTTAAATCAGATAACCAGCCAATTAATGCTTGTTTAGTACTTTTACCACCCTCAGATTCGTTTTCAATATAATCAATAATATCTTGCAAAGTGTAATTCCCATTTCTCCCTTTATCGTTTTTCAGTTTTTGAATGTATTTAGAAAGTTCTCTAATCTGAACATTGGAGATCTGATCCTGATACTTTCTGAACCACCATGCATTTAAATTAGGTACAGAAATTTGAAAATAAGAAATATCCTGTATTTTCACCTTATCTTGAATCTTAGGTAGATCTTTCAAGTATAAATATTCTCCGTGAACATCAATTAAAATTATAGCAGGATTCCCATAGGACATATCTCTTGTCAATAATTCTTCTATGAGAATTGATGTGAGATAACTTTTTCCCCCTCCGGAAATTGATAGAATAGCAAAATGCTTATTTAATAAGCGGTCCACGTTTATTTTTGCGTCAAAATTTGAAACTTTTATATTTCCTAAATGTAATCCCCGTTTAATATCGAGTCCTATGAATTGGTTAAAAATCTCTTCTTCTAATAAATAAACATCAGCTCCCGGATTTGCGGGATATGACATTCTTTTAATTGTTTTAATCTCCTTATTATTTCCGTTTATAAAATGGATTATCCCTAAACATTTCACAATAGCCGTGACAAATTCAAAGTCTTCACTTGGAAATAAGCCCTTTAATATATTTGGATTATTATTACTATTATATGACTTTATAGTCAAAGCATCAGAAAAATATTCATTTAATATTAATATTCTTTCAATTATACCTATTAAATAACCCTCACTTGATTTAGTATACACAAATAATCCCTTTTTTACTAAAACTCTATCTCTCCTTTTACTAATAACAAAGGGAAATTTTGATACATCTGGTAATTGATTAAAATTAAAAATAGTACCAATTTTAGAGGGCATTATAATTTAAAGTCTAAAAAAACATTAATTCAATCTATTTGAGTTAAAATAAAAAAAGGAATGAATTTAAACAAAATAGGAGTAAAAGTTTTTTGACTTATATTGAAAAAAGAAAATAGTGATTTATTTAATCCTCTTCTTCTAAATCTTTTATCATGCGAAGTATCAAGTAATATCCATTATACCACAGGTAATTAAGAAAAAATAAAAGCCCTATGATTAATAACATTAACATCCCGATAAATAAAACAATTTGTCCTTGCGATAATTCTGCAAATATCGTGTTAAGTGTCACCCTATCTCCACTTGCTGGACGTGTAAAGAGATCGTAAATAACAGCAGTTAAAATTCCAATGATAATTGCAAAAATGCTAAACATTAAAGCACCTGCGGCTATTTTCACTCCGATCCGATTTCTATATTTATCATTGAATAGTTTTTTCCTGAAAATATTTTTTAAGATCATGGTTCTTCCTTTCTTATATAACCCAAAAAAGTAAACAATTAAGAAGAATAACCCTGCTAATAAAGTTCCAATGATGGCGATTTGGTAACCAAAATTTAAACCTAAGAATAATGCCATTTTTCCGGTTTCCATAATGAGGTCTGCTAATGTGTATACTAACCCTGCAATAATAACGATTACGGTTATTGTTATTGCGATATAAAAAATAGTTGCTACCAACATTTGTTTTTTTGAAAAGCGTATTACATTCATAAATTTCTCAAATTTATATGTTTTTTAAATATGTTTTATAAATAAAAGAATACCATTTAAGATATATAAAATTGATTGTATACATTATAATAATTTTTTCCTTTTGAAATCAATAAGATGGAGTTTTCAATATTTTGAGGCGATAAATGAAAGATATATCTAAAATTGAAAGTACTTGTAAAATTATACAATAAATATAAAAAAAAAATACAATTTTTTTAGGAATCTTTTAACTGATTTAAGTCATTGAAATTCTTATACATATTTTTGCTTTTTAATAAATTATATAAATCATAGGAAAATTTGTACATCTCTTTATAAAATTTGCTATTGTTTTCATTAGGAACCCATTTCTTATCAACTTTACATAAATTTTCCGCAGCTTTTGCCACATCTGGGAAAAGTCCTGCTCCCGAAGCCGCTAATATGGCAGCACCTAAAGATGTAGCTTCTTCAATAACATTTCTTACACATGTAATTCCTAACACATCCGCATAAATTTGATTCCAGAAATCAGAACGGGACCCTCCACCAGTAAGTAACAATTCCCTAGGTTCAATTCCCAGTTCCTTAAAAACTTGGATATTTTTTTTCACTTCAAAGGCGACGCCTTCAAGTACTGCACGGTAAAGATCTCGCCGTTGGTGGCCTAGCGATAACCCAAATAAAATACCTTTAGCATAGGGATTCCAATGGGGTGCCCCCGCACCGATTAAATGCGGAATTAGCATTAAGCCGTTTGCCCCTATAGGGGATTTTTCAGCCTCAGCGGTCATAATATCGTATGGATCTTGTCCTTCTCCGGCAGCTATACATTCTGGCTGGCCAACTTGATCTCTGAACCATCTTAATGCTGCTCCAGAGGTAAAGATACTAGCTTCTTGAACCCATGCCCCAGGAATGGCATGACAGCTACACAAAACTCTTTTCTCTGGATCAAATTTTGGCTCGCTTAAATAGGCTAAAATAAAACTACCCGTTCCTGTTGTACATTTTATTTCCCCAGGAGAAATGACACCTACTCCTAATGCGGCAGATTGTTGATCTCCGGCACCAGAGACTACTAATGTCTTCTTATCAAAGTCCGTTTCTTCAGTAATAATTTCTCCAATATCTACACCACACCCAACTGGGTCGGGCATTTTATCCAAATCAAGTCCCATCTCAGAAGCAATATCTTCAGAATACCTTAAATTATTAATATCAAATAACATAGTTCTGCTTAAATTGCTATGATCACTTACAAATTTACCTGTTAGCTTAAAAATGATAAAATCAGCGACTAATAGAAATTTATGAGTTTTATTATAGATATTCGGCCTCTTATCCTTAAACCAGAGGATTTTGGTGGCTGAGAAATAGGGATCTATTGTTAAACCAGTCGTTTTATATATTTTATCTGCTCCTATCTTATTTTTAATAAATTCAACCTGGTCTGTGGTACGTCTATCCTGCCATACTAAAGCGTTATGGAGGGGATTGCCCTCTTTATCCACAGGAACAATGGTTTCTCTCTGGTTTGTAACCGATAATGACACAATCTCACTTTTATCGATGCCGCTTTTTTTAATTGCCGCTTCTATCGTTTTTTTAATAGAATCCCACCATGAATTCGCATCTTGCTCTACAGAAGACGGGGTTGGGTAAAAGCTTTCCCATTCTTGATAATCACTTGCTATAACATCTCCCACTAAATTAAAGATGAATGTCCTGCATCCGGTGGTCCCCAAATCTAAAGCTGCAATGTACATGTTTACATCTCTTTTTATTTTATAATCATATAAAAATAATTATTGATTTTATAAAAACCATTATTAAGATTTTTAAAGGTTAAATTTATTTATTTCGTTTTCTCATACCCACATTGAGGACATACTAATTTACTGACTCCAACCTTATAATCCTTTATTTCTGACATAAATGAATTACAAACAGGACACCTAGGGTCAAAGGAAGGATACCAGGCTCCTTGGATATTAGGGACATCTTTTAAAGTTCTTAGATAATTTAATTTTTCGAGATAATTTTTATCTGCTTGAAAAAGTTGTTGCCCCTCGACAATTGATTTCCCTCTGGGACCTAGGACCATTAAGAATTTAATTTTTGAGGGATTCGTTATTATAGAGAGAGTTCGTAATATTGCCCCTTTTCCATGCTCAGAAAATAGTTTTGATAATTCTGGTGGAGCTAATCCTACTAAAATACCTTGCTCTTCAACTTTCTGAAACAAGAATTGAAACATCCTTCTCTGATTATCAAACGCCCACACAAAATTCCAGTTAGCTATTTCATAATCCTCGTTTTTGGGTCCAATAATCCTCTTAATGCTCTGAGCCCACATATAATGATTATACTCAATAATTTTGGAATTCAAATCATCAAAAAATGAGGGTTCAATAACGGGAAATGACTTAAAAATGCTTTTTAAAGAGAGGATTCTTATCTGGGCTAGCTGATTTGTATTTAGATTATCCCAGGGTGTTTCTGTATATACCATAAAAAAATCTGTCATTATATTACATAAGTATTTGGCTAAAATAAATTCATTTTGCAAATAAATTATTTAAAAATTTGATTAATATGAAAATTATCAGAAATTATATCATCTATGAATATAATTTGGAATTTTTTAGAAATTCCAAGATCATTCAGCTGGTTTTTTCCAATATTTATAATTTCATTTTTGGTCGATTTATGAGCATTCACAACAATTATGTAATTATGATAAGAATTCCATCCTTCTTTTTCTTTTAAATAGTATTGAATGGTGTTTTCTTCAAATTTAGATTTGAACTCTTTAAAAATTTTTTCATTATTAATCATTTCATCTTCCAATAATAGATAATCTAATACAATCTCCGAATTTTCTTTATCTTTTAAAATTACAATGCCTTTCTGCTTTTGTTTTTCAAAATTAAATTGTATATCTTCGGATAATCCCTTTTGATAAATTTTATATAATAAATATTGGAAATCTTTATAAATTCCTTCATTTGCTTCGAAGATCTTTTTCTCTATAATGGGTTTAAAATTCTCGTTGATTTCATAACCTATACCTTTTCTAAATAGGGCTTTCGCGACTTTCAGAGTTGTTCCGCTACCCACGAAAGGATCTAAGATGTTATCTCCAATAAATGAAAACATTCGAATGATCCTATATGGTAATTCTTCTGGAAACATTGCAATATGCTCTTTTTGAACGATTCCTGGAAATCTCCAATGACCTGTATACCATTTTTTCCATTCACTCAATGATATTTTAGACAATTCTTTTATTGGAGGATTTATTTTCTTCTTTTTACCCTCATGTTTTTTAAAAATAAGTATGTGTTCATAATCGTAAGTCAATAATCCATTTCTAGGATAATAAATGGAGCCCATTAAAGAGCATCCGCCAGTAGTATTGGTTGTACTGATTTTTTGCCAAATGATATCTCCTAAAAAGTCCAATCCTAAATCTGTACAGTCATTTATTATTCTGCTGGCTATTGAAAGTATTCGATAACGACTGTATTGCGTAGTTCTTAAATATTGGTCGCCTACATTAATTACCATCCTGCATTTAGGTTCCAAAACACGATAACACTCTTTCCAAACCTTTTTAAGCCTTTTAAAATAGTCTTCAAAAGAATCAAAAAAACCAATCTGATTATCAAGACCATAATCCTTAATTTTACCGTAAGGAGGAGATGTTACGATTAATTGGACTGAATTTTCTTCCAATTCTTCCATAATTTCGGAAGTTTTATAGTAAATGAGTGGTTCCGTGATTTGAAACAATTTTTTACCAATTATTTTATAATTCTATTTACTCATTAATTAGTTACGCTATAATTAATTTTTTTATATTATTAGATTGATTTAAAATATAAAAAATAGATTTAAAAGCCAAATTAGTTTTTTTCTGATTAGAGATAGATTGAGCTAGATAATTTTATGAATGGAATTTGGGACACTAAAGCCGATGTTGTATCAGATGGAGACAACTTAAGAGATATTTCATCCATAACAGGTAAAACACGGAAAGATGAGGAGGGATATACTCATTATGTTTTTAGTAAAATTTTGTTTAATAATAAATGGTATGCCATCCCTGAAGATGATTATGAATTATTTGAAAAGTTTGTAGAAGGCGGATCACGGGAATACCCCTCTGATGGAAGTATTCCCTGCGATATAGTATCAAGTCATGCGAGAAAAGTTCTTAATGAATTAGTAGCTTGTTCCAACGATCCAAATCACCACTACTGCGAAGATGCTCGTGATGCGCTGAAACACGGCAAATTTGCATTGGTGAGAGGGACCCTGAAGCTGTATTTAGGGAAATATACCACAAGAGACTGGAGAAGAAAGAGATTTACCGACGATATAGATTTTTGGACATTTCAAACCTCACTATTAGATTCTACGCTAAAAAACTGTAGTTTTATAAAAAACCAAGACGGTGAATGGGAAAAAAAGATTGAATGGGTTAATCGCGATAAAAAAAAAACTAGACACAATGTTCTTTTTGCTGCTAACAACTTAAATCAATTGCTAGATTTCGGCGCAGGGGCATATCTCGAAGGATCGAGTCTAAAAGAAATTTTCGCAAAAAAAATAAAAAGAGGTCATGATGTGGATATCAGCGATATTATTAATATAGCAATGGTTAACGATGGAATTACGGGAAAACATAAGGATGAATGGATACAAGCGTGGTCTGCTTTCGAGGAAGCTGCAAACACAAGAAATTCAAGGACAACTTCTAACTTAATTAGTTTATGCCGGTCCTCCCTGGCAATTGCAGACCATCTCGAGAGGGTAAGCGGGGCATTAAAAAAATATAATGACCTCATTTTTGATAAAGGAAAGCATCCGGATGAGAAATTAAAGTGGATATGTAGAACTTCTATCCATTGGGAAGCATTTCTCGAAAATAATGGAGAGGAGGAAACGAGAAAAATGCTTCATGATTTTTTTCATCAAGAAGCCGAAGAAAAGCCGATCCATGCTGCAAATCTTAGGAAATTTGCCCATAAAATATTAGTGCTGCTTAATTCCAAATATAATTATTTAAAAGTTAAATTTGAAATTGAGGAATAGTTTACTATTAAAAGCGATATTGACCTGATCGATAATTGAGGAGAAAACAAAGGAAACTTTTGAAATTTAATTCTTTTTATATCTATATAATATCCTAACATGTTAGAAAAACCGTGAAATGAGTGTTTCACGAACTTTCTAAATAATGTGAAATTAATTTAAACTAATACTTCTAGTTTAATTTAGTAAGATATTTTTTCAATAGAAGATTAGTTTCTTGAAATAGTTAATAATAAAGGATTCTTTAAAAGTGATTTAATAATGTATGATTATTTATTGAGTGAAGAAAACAAGAAATTTAAGGAAGAAGTTCGAGAATTTGTGAAAAATGAGGTTCCCCCCTCATTATTAAGAAAAATGGACAATGACGAAGTTCAATATCCTGGCGAGTTTATTCAGGCATTAGCAAAACAAAATTTAATCGGAATACGGTTTCCAAAAGAATTTGGAGGTCGTGGATTAAATTGGGAAGCTGAAATCATTGCCCAAGAAGAGATCGGAGTACTCGGAAGTTCGCTTGCGTGTTTATTCTCCATAACTAGCATATGCGGTGAAGCGTTTCATCATTTTGGTAATGAAGACCAAAAACAAAGATACCTCAAACCTCTGTGTGAGGGTAAAAAATTTTGCGCTGAGGCACTCACGGAACCGAGAGGAGGTTCTGATTTCTTTGGAGCCACTTGCACTGCTGTGAAGGAGGGTGATCATTACATATTAAATGGGGAAAAAAGGTTTGTAGTAGGCGCCGAAGGTGCTGATTTCTTCTTAGTTTACGCAAAAACAAATCCTAATGCACCTCCTCACGAATCTTTAAGTCTTTTTGTTGTGGATAGATCTGATGCGGTAGAATCGGCATATATTTACGGTTTAATGGGAACTCGCGGGGGAGGGACTGGAAGACTGGTGTTTAAAGATTGTGAGGTTCCTAAAGAAAACATTATATTAGGGGAAGGAGCAGGAGGAAAAATCTTTTATCAGATGATGGTCCCCGAACGTCTTACCACGGCGTCTGGGCTGATTGGGCTTGCTAGAGCATGTCATAGGATTTCCACTAAATATAGTACAAAAAGAAAAGCATTTGGTCAAACTATAAATAGATTTCAAGCTGTAAGTTTTTTGGTCGCTGAAAATTGCACGTTATTAGATGCAACTAGAGCAATCGTTTACAACACCGCAAGAAGCATAGATGCCGGAGCTCCTCCTGCTTTGCAGAGAAGATTAGTTTCTGAATCTAAAAAGTTCTCAACTGAAGCCTGTTGGAAAGTAATTAATAATGCTATGCAGATTGTGGCTGGAATAGGGTACACTACTGTTTATCCAATTGAAAGGTTACTCCGCGATTGCCGAATTGGGATGATATGGACGGGGACCAATGAGATTATGAGCCTTATCATCCAGCATGAATGGTATAAAGAATTTTTAAGCGAAAAATGGCTTGGCAGAGACATAGAGCAAGATGCTATAGCTGAGGATCATGAAGAAGAGAAGCATTATGGCTAAATATTTTTTTTTATTTCTTTTAAAACACATTTTTTAGCTATCTTATATTTTTAATATTAAATATTTAAAAAGGTAATAAATCATGAAACAAATTGAAGAACCATCAAGAAAAATCCCCGTTATGGCGGAGACTGATGTTTTAGTAATAGGAGGAGGACCCGCGGGTCTCTCCGCTGCGTTAGCAGCGGCAAGAGAAGGTGTTGATACCATGCTTGTAGAGCGATATGGTTGTTTTGGAGGGGTTATAACACAGGCCATGATTGGAACTATTGCGTGGTATCGATATGCAAAAACTGTGGATGCTGGGGGAATTGGAGTTGAGTTTGAACGTCGAGCAAAAGAGATGGGAAGTACTATAAATATAATCGGCAATATCAAGAATCCGGAAATGGTGGAAGTTCTTGAGCAGGAAGGATTGATGGTAAAGGGGGAGCCAACCTATGAGGTTCTGGAAACAGAGATGTTCAAATTTGTGGCCGATACGCTAATACAAGAAGCAGGAATTACTCCAATTTTACATTGTTCTGCTGTTGATGTGGTCCTGGATGGCAACACTATAAAAGGTGTCATTACAGAGAGTAAATCTGGAAGACAAGCAATTCTGGCTAAAAGGATTATCGATGCCACAGGAGACGCCGATATCGCTTTCCTTGCAGGTGCCCCATTTCGAAAAAACCCGAAGAACGAATTGATGGAGGTGACGGTAAACTTCGGTTGTAGTGGTATAAATATCGGCAAATTTCTCATGTATATATATCTAAATCGCGGTAGCATAGGAGATTGGGGTGAGACCACAGGTAAGGAAGCAGATACCTTCAGCACCTACCTCGTGGAACCGTTTAACAAGGCCAGGGAAGCCGGTGAGATTCCCGAGAATGTCACCATAGAAAGCTATTGGACCAACTATACGGATGCGGGAGAGATTACATCGTTTAACGGAATCCATATGACAGGATATGACTGCACAGATATATGGGATCTTACCAAGGCAGAAATGGAAGGCAGAAAGCGGGTGATGTGGGCCGTTGAAGCCTTAAAAAAATACACTCCAGGGTTTAAAAAGGCACGGTTAAGAACAATCGGATCATCTTTGGGTACCAGAGAATCCAGAAAAATAATCGGTGAATACAACATCACCGAGCATGATGTGAGAAATGAGGCCCGTTTTGAAGACTCTATCGGCATCTGTCCGGAGTTTATAGACGGCTACGGCATTGCAATCTTGCCTACTACGGGAAGATATTTCCAAGTTCCTTACGGCATTATACTCCCACAGAAAGTGGAAAACCTTCTCGTGGCAGGTCGCTGTGTTGCTGGAGATAAAATTTCCCATGCTGCAACCCGTCAAATGGCGTGCTGTACAGTCACAGGCCAAGGTGCTGGTGTAGCTGCTGCCGTGTCTCTTCAAGAAAATGTGACATGTAGACAGGTTGATATCTCAAAAGTCCAGAAGATTCTCAAAAAACAGGGTGTCAGGATTAAATAAAGCCCTATAAATAGGTTTTTATAAAAAACCATATACTATGTATGTTAAAATCAGATTTTATTCCCCTTAATTTATTTCTAATAAATTAAGTATTTAAAATAAATTTATTAAAAGTAAAAAGAATAAGTAAAAAAAGCAAGTTAATTTTCTCTTGATTTATACCTTATTTTAACCATTAAATCCCTAAGTTCTAATTTATCGCTTTCGGGCTTGATATATTTCTTATTTACCCCCTCTTCAAGCGGAAAAGTGGTAATATCAGTACCTTGGAGGGAAACCATTTTTCCGAATTCCCCATCAAGCACGAGTTTCATAGCTGCTAAACCGAATCTAAGTCCTAATATTCTATCAAAAGAATTGGGTGTTCCCGCTCTCATAGTATGACCCAGCACTACACTACGGCATTCAAAATCGACTCCATTTTTCTTGAAAACTTCTTTTAAATCATCTCTTAGATTTAACTCCTTTACTAATATGTTTGAAATATTCAATGCGGGTAACATTGGATTTCCGAAGACATCTTTTGGTAATTTATCAATGGTCTCCTGGGTTATAGTCTTAAAGTCTCGCTTAAGTGATGCTTGATCGGGATAGGCCCCTTCAGAGCACGCAATCATATGATATTTATGACCGGCATTTGCTCTTTTTTTTAGCACGCCTACAAGATCTCTCTCAAAATCGAATGGTGTTTCTGGTATAAGAATAATATCTGCTCCTGAAGAGATTCCACTGTACATTGTTAAAAATCCGGCATCTCGTCCCATTATCTCGACAATAAAGACTCTTTGATGGGATCTAGCCGTGGTTGTAAGATTGTCCATGGCATTTGATGCTAGTTGAACGGCACTCCAAAATCCGAAAGTATAATGGGTGCCAGCTAAATCGTTATCAATCGTCTTTGGACATCCAACGACCTTAGCATTTGCATATTTATATAAAGCATCCGCGACTCCGAGGGTATCGTTTTTAGTTTAAAATGGAAACCATTTTAAATCTCCACCAATCGCGATTAGAGCATCAATGCCGAGATCATCAAATTTTTTTCCTAACTCTTTTGATTTTTCTTCTTTAGAATCAACTCCTTTAAAAGGATTGGTTCTACTGGTATATAAGAGAGTTCCTCCTATAGTATGGAGATCATCGTGTTCTGCAATATTGAGGGGAATGGTCAAGTTTTCTAAAAATCCTTTCCATCCTTTTTTAATACCGACACACTCAACACCGGCATCGAAAGCTTTCAACATAATGCCATATATTACGCTGTTTAAACCCGGGCAGTATACGGCAGCTAAAGAAATCCTTTAACATGACTCCGCCACCCGTTAAAATTCCAACTTTTTTAATGGTCATATAAAATCACCTTAGTTATTTTTAATTTGGTAGTTTGACTAATTAATTAAGCCATTTTCGATTAAAAAAGTTGTGCTGATCCACACTACTCTTCTATATTAGTAAATTTAGAATTGATAGTCTCGCTAATGAAAATAAATTCTGTTCTGGGGATAACAATCTAATTTAACCCTCCTCAAGTTCATCACTATTTAGTTTTTGAAAAGTATAGCGTGAAGGATCTTGGGGAATTATATAGCTTCCTCCACCGGGATCCGATATTTTTAATGTAAACTTTAATTTTCCGTTTATTGCTTTCTTTAAATTTCCTAAGATTTCTTCAATTTCATTGAATTGGGGATCATTTTTTTCAAGATTATTTTTGTAAATTGAAACCGCTTCTTCGAATCTAAAAAGTACACCCTCCACATTAGTGTAATAAAAGTCAGCTCTTGGTCCAGGCTCAACAATGAGTTCCAATTCAGGAATCTCTAATTTTCCTGTAGGTGAACGATAAATCTTAGATTTTAGATCACTCTCATCCACTATTTTTAAAGTCATGATTCCAGAATCCATTCTTGTAGTCATTGGAATAACATCATTTTTATGGTAATTACATTGATCGCAAGTAAATTTAATAATTAGCATCTTATCACCATCAGGAAGATCATAATCTGTGGTATCAATTGTTATAACTCCCTTTTCACAAGAAGGACATTTGAATGAAAACGTTTCTTCCTTGTTGCTCCCTTTTCCAGACATAATATAATGTTAATTTTTTCTATAATATGATGAATTTATGCAATAAATATGACTTTTATTATTTCTACATGTGAGATTTAATCATTTTATAAGTCATTTAAAGAGTTACCTTAAAAAGTTTATGCAAAAATTATTAATATTACCGATTTTTAATTCAGTTAATACTTAGTTAAATAATATAAAGTTGGGAAAAAATGCTTAATCTTATGATAAAAAAATCTCCAATTGTTCTTAACTCTATATTATTGTTAGTACTCTCAGTAATTCAAGTAGTAGTATTAATTTTATAAAGTAAACAATAAAAACCTACGCTTTAGGGTTTTTATTGGTTGCTTAGATAATAACTATATAAAAATCAAAAAAGGAAATGTTGGAAAAAATTGAAAGATAATGGTATAATAGAGATAACGTTTCACGGGAGAGGTGGTCAAACAGCGATCACCGCAAGCCAATTATTAGCCGAGTTCACGTTTGAAAAAGGATTTAAAGATACGATCGCAATACCCATTATAGGTGCTGAGAGAAGAGGTGCCCCTATTCAAGCTTTTACTAAAATATCTCAAGATAAATCAATAAGAACTTATGATAGTGTGAAGGACCCGGATTATATGCTCATCTTTGATACATCTCTACTATCGATTCCCAGAATAAACGAAACTATTAAAGAGGGGGTTACACTCATAGTAGATAGCGTTAGACCTTTAGATAAAAACAAACTACCTAAAAATGTAAAAGTTTTTATTGTTGATGCGACAGGAATTTGTATAAAGAACAAGTTCATGCATTCGAGTGGTCCCATCTTGAATATCCCTATGTTGGGGGCTTTTGGAAAGGTTTCGGGTTATTATGCCCTTGAAATAATGGAAAAAGTCTTAAAGAAAGAATTTGGGGAAGAGAGAATAGATAAGAATATGGCCGTAGCCAAAGATGCTTACGAGTCAGTTAAGGAGGTATAAAAATGGCAGACACTGAAAAATGGAAAAAAATAAATAAATCGAGAGAAGAGCGTCCAAAGCTCCAAGAATATTCATGTTGGGAAGAATTATCAC
Organism: Promethearchaeia archaeon; assembly: GCA_029856295.1. Taxonomy (GTDB): domain Archaea; phylum Asgardarchaeota; class Lokiarchaeia; order Sigyniarchaeales; family SOKP01; genus LW40-45. The sequence goes on along the minus strand of JAHQWS010000204.1, from coordinate 13,587 downwards.
CTATTCCAATATCATTACCCATCGACGGAGCTATGGGTATCACAGGTGATTGGCGTACATTCAGACCAATTATCAAAGAAGGATGTAATAAGTGTGGAATATGTTGGATGTATTGTCCCGAGGGAACTATTCATAAAAAAGAAGATGGTTCTTTTGAAATTGATTATATTTATTGTAAAGGTTGCGGCATATGTGCTAAAGAATGTCCAACTAACAATATAGAAATGATAAGAGAAAGTGATACAAAAGATGATTAAACCTGAATTAAAAGATTTTTTACAGAGTGAGGAAATAAAGATAATCAAAGGAAATGTGGCAGCTGCGTATGCAGCAAAGTCTGCAAGAGTCCAAGTGATTAGTGCGTACCCAATTACTCCACAGACAACAGTTGTTGAGAAATTATCTGAGTTTGTTGATGGGGGATTAATGCCTGGAACGCAATATATTAAAGTAGAATCCGAGCACTCGGTACTCGCATCCCTGGTTGGATCAAGTATGGCAGGTACAAGAACCTTTACAGCTACGTCAGGACAAGGTCTTTTCTATATGTATGAAATGGTTCATTGGACAGCTGGCGTAAGGCTACCTATTGTAATGGCTATTGCTTCAAGAGGTCCAGCACCACCCTGGAATATTTGGGCAGATTTCACAGACGTTATTAGCTGTAGAGATACAGGATGGATGAGTGCCTTTACGGCAACCCATCAAGAAATTTATGATGAAATATTAATGTCATATAAGGTATGTGAAGATTATGACGTTTTATTACCGAAATTCGTTGCCTATGGGGGTTTTATATTATCTCATACATCAAAACCAGTAATACTGGAAGATCAAGATAAAGTTGATAACTTTTTACCACCATTGCCAGATGAAAAAGGTTGGCCACATATATGGATCGACCCTAAAAGACCACTTATGCACGGAAACCTTATCATGCCCTCAGGGTTTTATAGCGAATTTAGAATGAAAATCCATGATGCATTGATAAGATCAAAATCAAAAATTAAGGCTGTTGCAAAAGAATTTGAAAAAACTTTTGGAAGAAGTTATGGAAATGGATTGATTCAAGAATATAGAATGGATGGTGCCGATGTTGCAATGCTAAATTATGGTGATTTAGCGTTACAAATGGAAGAGGCCATAGACGCCGTAAGGGAAGAAGGGTATAAAGTTGGAATGGTTAAGTTACGACACTTTAGACCATTCCCTGTTGAAGATATCATTGAGGTTGCCAAAAAAGTGAAAGTCTTGGGTGTAATGGACAGAGCTACTGCGTTTGGATCGCCAACTGGGGGTCCCGTAAGTTCTGAAGTAAAAACAGCCCTACATGGAACAAAAGGAACTGCTCTGATTTTTCCGATGATAAATGGCATTGGAGGGAGAGAAGTGACCGTGGAACAACAAAAAGAACAGTTAAAAATATTAATTAAAATAAATGAAACTGGAGAATTACCAGAAGATTTGCTTCATGGTACTCTCTGGCATGGAAAATTAGAGGTGGATTAAGAAATGGCATCATTAAAGAAAGTAATGGAAGATGAAATAGCTTGTAAAGAGTGGTTTTTACCGGGTAATGCTTGTTGCGCCGGATGCGGTCTTGAAGTAGCCCTTCGATGGACGATGAAAGCTTTAGGACCAGACATAGCGATGGTTACCCCTGCTAGTTGTTTAAACGTTGTTATAGGACTTTGGCCGAAAACAGCTCCTGACTTTCCTCAATTTAATATGGCATTCGCCGCAGGAGCAGCAGTGGCAACTGGTTTTGAAGCGGCATTCAAAGCAAAGGCACATAAATTCCCAGGGAAAGGCTGGGATAAGATGATCTCAATTTGTTTTGCGGGAGATGGGGGGACAACAGATATAGGGATACAAGGCCTCTCCGGGGCTGCAGAACGTAATAGTAATATCATTTATGTGTGTTATGATAACGAGGCGTACATGAATACCGGAATCCAAAGATCGTCAAGTACCCCCCACGGTGCTATTACCACTACAACGCCTTTTGGGAAGGAGAGATATAAAAAGAACTTACCAGCTATAATGAGAGCGCATGATATTCCCTATGTAGCGACTTGTAGTATTAGTGAACCTTTAGATATTTATGAAAAATTCAAAAAGGCAAAATCTATTAACGGTACTAAGTATATCCATATCTTAGCTCCCTGTGCTCCTGGTTGGGGTTTTCCATCAGAAGATACTATTGAAATTGCTAGGATGGCAGTAAAAGCAGGATCTTGGATATTATACGAAGTTGAAAACGGCGTTTTAACATTGTCCAAAAAAAGTAAGCCCTTGTTGGATCCATCAAAAAGAATCCCAATTATTGAATATGTTTCTACGCAAAAACGATTTGCTGGTATTTCAGAAAAAACTTTAATAGAGATACAAGAACAAATTGACAACGATTGGGAAAAACTCAGCACAGAATTAAAATGTCAAGATGAGTACTCAAAATAGTTAAGTAATATTTTTTTTATATCTTTTTAATTTTATATTATATTTATTCTCTAATAGTGAAATTGAATGGGTTTCTTAGTTAAATTATCTGGAAATTTAGATATGGATACAGAAATGTTCCTTGAAACTGCGGTAGAGTGGGTAATGGCAGGAAAGTTAATAGGCTTCCCCACCAATTCCGTATATGGGTTAGGAGGAGACCCTTTAAATCTTAGCTTATTAGAAAGAATATATGATATAAAATTCCGTGAACGCTCGAAGGGTTTTTTGTTATTGGTTTCTGATTTTGAAGAAGCATCTAAAATCGCAGAATTTAACAGTACCGCTAAAAGATTAGCGACCCATTTTTGGCCAGGCCAATTGACATTGATCTTGAAAAGAAAAGAGCCAAATATAATTCCTTTAGAGGTAACTGCGTTCCAAGATACAATAGGACTAAGAGTACCGGAAAGTAAAGTTATATTGAAGATATTAGAAATTCTGAAACAAAGAGGGCAATTTGGAGGGATAATAGGAACTTCCGCCAATTATTCTGGGGAGCCTCCTTCAATTAGCGGGGCTGAAGTTGCAAAAAAATTCCTCGGGACTATAGATTATATTATAGATTCTGGAAATTCACAATCTCAGATTCCTACTACAATTGTAGATAGCACGTCTGAAGAAGTGAAATTCTTGCGAATTGGAAAAATTTCTGAAGAAGAAATTAGAAGTGTTTTATGAGAAATTAGATTTTACCAAGTTTTTTAGGTGATTTAAGCGAAGAACTTCAATTTATTAGTATCGACATCAAGATATAACGAAACTAACGCAAGAGCTGAGTTATGGTTTACATTATTCATTACTGGTGATAAATATCCCATTATTTCAAATTTAGAATTCTTAGGTTTATTAACTGCTTTATCTAATATTGATGCAAAAATCATAATTCAAAAAATTAAAGAAATTCTAAAGAAAGACCCCGATTTCCTCAAATTTATCCTCAAAATTGTACCTATTGATTTTGTGTGTGAAACAAATCTTAAAAGTATAACCCAAATTGTGGAGAATCATTATTCGGAATTTATTGATAAAACTGACACATTTAAAATTGATTTAAAGCGTAGAAATAATGATATTATTGAGAGGGAACGTCTTATCAAATATGTTGCTAACAATATTGAGAATCAGGTGAATCTTGAGAATCCGGATAAAATTATACGTATAGAACTTTTAGGAAATTTTTGCGGTATAACTTTTCTTAAACCTGATGAGATTCTTAGGTTAAAAAGTGAGAATTATGTTGATTAATCAAGTTTGATTTTTTCCAAACTAAGCAATGTCATTTTTTCACAAATTAAATCATTTAAAGCTACATAGAGATCTTCAAGCTTGTAACTTATTGGATCTTTGTTAATATTACTAACTCCATAAGATTTTAATACAGTTATAATCTGGTTATCTGTTATCTCAAAAAAAGTTTTAATTCTGTCAAATTTATCAAAAGACCTGTTGTTCAGATTTAATGGTAATTCTTTAGCTTGAAGTAGATGTAAAATCTCTTCATTTATTTCACGTACACTATTCTCACGTGATATGATACAATAAAGCAATTCTCCTTTTTTCACATCTAAATATTTAATACCAAAAGCTTCAATACCAATTTTTATCTGCCGATTAGTAGCTAAATACAACAGCAATTCGATATTTTTTTTATTTGAGATATTTAGATTATTAAGAAATGCTTTTTCCATATAATAGAAGGCATTAAAAATATGACTCTGGTCTAAAACATACTCATGAGAAAAAAATTGAATCATGGACCCTTTAAATGTGTTTTGAACTTTTTCAATTACATCGAAAATAACATCTAACACTTGAGCTTGATTTTCTAATTTATTTTGATCTAACAATTTTGTTAAATCGATTGAGACTTGATTAATACCTACAAAATACTTCAATTTTATATCAGGTATATTGAATTCTTTAATGATCATTTTAGAAATTCTTTAGATATAATTTTAAAGAAATTATTTTATATTTAATCGTGTTTGATGTTTTTTTTGAAAATCCCGAATTTTTTGCCCATATTTAGCAGTATATTGATTACTTGGTTTATGTCCACATTTTCTGCATTTATCATCATAGGTTGAATTGATAATTCCACAATTTGGACATGAATAATATTTAATCATCTCTAGTATCCATTTTTTATATCCCATTTTTACAATTTGAGCTTGAAAATTCCATAATTCAAATCTATGAGCGCCGCCAGCCTGAAAATCTTTTATTTCATTACATGGAAATTCAGAACATTCCCCACAAAAATCTATTCCTTTTTCTTGAGCGCATGAATAAAGCTTGCATGAATCGCAATAAGCGACTCGAGTATTTGAACGGCAACCTAAACACTTCATATCCCCAACTGGAGTATTAAATAGACTTGCTAATCTCTCAAGCCTTTTAGGATCTTCCGTTGTGCCAATAAATATTGTACAGCTTGGGCAAAAAAGACCACAAACTGCTGCATGCTGCTTATTAAAATTCATAAATAATTTTTCTCTTTATTAATATTAAATCATTTTCAAATACTAAAACTTTAATTTTAATTATTCATAAAAAATTGCGATTTTTGTTTTAAATGTTTTAGAATATAGTTTTATACGGGTAGGCTCCAAAGTAGCCATTCTGGCATGAGACCAAATTGGATTCGCACATAAATTGTAAGTATAAAAAAACAAATTAAATAAAAGGTAAAAATCCAATCTTTTAAAGTATACTTAATAGTATAGTAATAGGTCCGTTCATTAACGCTCCCGAAAGCCCGCGATTCTAGGGCTTCAGCTACATTAAAAGCTCTTTTAATTGAACAAATTATAAGAGGTACTAATAACGGAAAAAGATTTTTTATTTGATTTATCATACCACTGGTTTTCATTTCATACCCTCTACTTTGCTGGGCATCCATAATATTTTGAGCTTCATTGGCTATAGTGGGTACAAACCTAAATGCTAATGAAAAGGAAAAGGCATAGGGGTATGGTACTTTCATTGATATTAAGGACAATGCTAAATCATTAGGATGTACTGTTAAAAAAAATATTGAGAAAGCGGTGATCATAATGGTTATTCTTATAATCATTGCTATCGCATATCCTAAAGATATAAAATAGGTATTTAGTACAATGATCATTAATACTAAAAATGAAAGCCCTCGAATACTTCTAAGCCACTCCTTAACCATTTTCCCTAATAAAATCATTGGAGTCAAGGTTAAAAAAATAATAAATAAAGGTACAATTTCTGTAAACATAAGACCTGAAATGCTATATACTAGTGAAAATAATAACTTAGCCCTTGGATCTAAATTATGTACAAATGTATTTTTCTTTTGAAATTTAAATGCATTTAGAAATTCAAGGGACATTAGTTACTTTCACCTGACACTACTTTAGATTTATCTTTTATATAACCAGCTAAAAATTCAGTCATTTTATCTTTGGAATAAATATTATTTGGACATGGAATTCCTATATCATTAAGCGCTATATTAAATTGACTTATTTGGGGTAAAATGAGAGCAGATTTTTTGACTAAAAATTCATTGGTTATTATCTTTTCTGTAGGGCCATCAGCAATAATTTTTCCATCCGCCATTAAAATCGTTCGGGAGATGTATTCCATAGCAAATTCTATATTATGAGTGATAATGACGATAGTTTTTCCAATTTTCATTTCGCTTTTAATTAATTCTATAAAAAAACTGATTTCTTTAGCATCCTGTCCTAAAGTGGGCTCATCAAAGACGAGAATATCTGGATCTCTACAAAATATTGATGCTACTGCTAATTTTTTAGTCTCTCCTCCTGAAAGGTTCAAAGGTGAGCGTTCCCTATATTTATCCAAATCAAATTTTTTTAAAATATCATCGGTTTTAATTTGATTTTCTTGTTTGCTAAGATTGAGACTTTTTAATGAATATTTAATTTCTTCTTCCACAGTGTTAGAAAAAACTTGATGTTGAGGATTTTGAAAAATTATGCCCACTTTTTGAGATAGGGTACCAGGTGTTTTAGATTTTATATTTTCACCATTTATATAAATATTGCCGTTAGTAGGCCGTATTAAACCGTTAAAAGTCCTTATTAATGTGGTTTTGCCTGCTCCGTTTTTTCCCATAATCCCAATTAATTCACCTTTATAAATTTTTAAATTTATTTTTTTTAAAGCTACGGTTTCATTAAGATATTTGTAATCTACATCGTGTACTACTATTAAGGGGTAATCTTGGGGCATATTGTATCCTTTTTTTACTTATAATTTTGAAAATACCTTATAGCTTCATCAATAGAAGCAGGAATTTTTTCCTTATACAACTGTTCACTTTTTAATGTTGTAAATACTGAATAAATGACTGGTTTATTAATGGTCAATCTCTGGAAATTTTCACCATTCAATACTTCTTCTCGTTTTCCATGTTCAAGTATTTTTGCGTTATCTAATAAAATTATTTCGTCAGCATAAGGAACAACCAAATCCATTCTATGCTCACTAATAATAATGGTCACGTTTTTTTCCGTCTGGATTTTCTTCAATAATTTAATTATTTTATCAGCCATACTTGGATCAAGTAATGCAGTAGGCTCATCTAAAATCAAAATTTTTGGTTCTAAAACCAAAATTGAAGCAATTGCAACTCGTTGCTGTTCTCCGCCACTCAGCTCAAATGGAGCTTTATCTAGTAAATGCTCAATTTCGGTTAATTTAATAACTTCTTTAATTCTCTTTTCCATCTCTTCACGGGGAATTCCAAGATTTTCCATACCAAAAGCAATTTCATGCTCAACATTCATTGATATTAATTGATTCTCAGGATTTTGGAAGACAATTCCAATTTCAGTAGATAAATCCGCAATGGGGGCTTCAGCTGTATCTTTTCCAAGAACTTTAACATAACCTCTATAGAATCCTGGATAAAATTGGGGGATCAGTCCATTCATACACCGAATTAAAGTAGTTTTACCTGAACCGGTCTGGCCGCATAATAAAATAAATTTATTTTCGTCTATCTTTAGATTAATTTCATTTAATTGATATTCCTTATTTTTTTTATACCGGAAGTAAAAATTATGAAATTCAATTAAATGCATAACAAACGCGAACCAATTATATTGTTTTATAAAAATTCTTAGTTATTTTAAAATTTGTTTTATTTTCTCAATGATTTTGTTTAAAATCTTTTTTAGATCATTCTTTCCATTTAGAGAAGCAGCACCATCATGACCACCCCCACTTCCTTCACATTCCTCAGCCACTTCCTGTAAAATTTTTCCTAAATGTAAACCTGTTTTTATGCAAACCCTTTTCTTTGCTCTCGTACTAATTCTAAATGTCGTCTTTTTTTCAGAATATACAATACTCACATCTAAGCCTATGTTAATCAATAAAGCTGCAACACCTGCTTCAAAACTACCTACATGTGTCATTCCAATCAACCAATCCTTTGAACGGATTAATTTCAATCGCTGTAATGCTTTTATTCTTGCTAATTTTTCAGAAATATCTTGTTCAAACTCAAGTGTTGATAGAATTTCTTGAAAATCTAACTGATCGTCCAATAATCTTGATATCCGTTTTATTGTATCATTATTGCCATATTTGAAAAACCCCGAATCAGTTAATATTGCAGAGATTAATAGAAATTTATAAGGAAATTCCAATTTAAAATTAAAGAATTCGCATAATTCAAAAATTATTTCGGAAGTAGAAGAGACTTGTTCGTTGATAATATTTAAGGAAGAGAGATTGTTTTTGTAATCCTTTTTAAGATTTAAATGATGATCAATAAAAATGAAGGGAATCTCGGCATTACTAATATTCAATTTATCAAAAATACTTACTTGTGCTAAGTTATTAGTATCTAATACCAGAATTACATCTATATTTGAAATATCAAATTCGTCATTAAAAGAAAAGGAGAGTTCCCGAAATTTTTGTGAAACTTTTTCTAGAAAGTCTCTTGTAGATTTGGAGAATTCAGGAAGTACTAAAGCGGCTTCATTTTTAAAATAACTAGTGAAAAAAATTTTAAAGATATAACAAGAGGCAGCACCATCAATATCCACATGCGCGTGAGTAGTTATTAAAACATTTTTATTTTTCAAATATGTTTTGAAATCTTCAAACTTATATGTCAACATACAATTAAGCACTTTTACTTTGAAGATCTGCCTGAATTGAATTTCTCATAGTTTCGATTTGGCTCTTAGTTCTATCGAGTTTCTGGGTTACAGTTTTAGAACGCATCTCTAAAGTAACTTTCAGTGATTTTTTTTCATCGAGCAGCTTATTTTTTTCGCTTTTGACTAATATTCCGCCAATTGATTTATAGACAACATCATCCGGGTTAATTTTTTCAAGTTCTTCGATCGCTAGTTCTGTATCTCTTAAGCTCGTTTCAATTTGCATCTTCTGTTGTGATAAGTATTCCATTGTAGTAGAAAGATTCTGCAGGTTTATTACTTTGTTCCTTACTTCCTCATCAAGGCTATTTAAATCTATACTCATAATTCTTCATAGTTTTTTTTTTATAAAAATTGTAATATGATAAGTTATAAATGTTTTACTCGCATAATTTTAAAGTACTATCAATAATTTTTCCAAAGCTAATAACATCGCTTATAGACGCTCTAAAAGCGGTTATATCAGCACTTTCAATAGAAAAAATTAAAGCGTTATCCAGTTTTTCCATTAAAATTCTTGATCTATGAGATTTTGCCTTTTTTAATTCTGGTAAAAACGAATTATACGCTAAAGTACAAGTGTTTGAATCCTTAAAAGTTAGTTCTATTGTTGATTTTATAGAAAAGTAATTAGAATTACTCATTATTCTTCGATTACTTCTAATTCACGTTGTTTTCTCTTTGCAATTCGGTACGATTCTGCGCCTCTAGGAGTAACAATATCATATGCACCACCTGTAAATTTAGCCCCGCATTTTTTACAATGCCAAATCCCCGTTGAGACACGATAAACTGAACCTACAGTCATGCATCGAGGGCATTTTATGTTCCCCCCTTTCATTCTTTCCATAATTAAGCGTACTCTTTTACGTACATTTGAACCGTATCTTGCTCCGTAGCGACCTGTCCAGCCGACTTTTTTAGTCTTTCCCATGATACTACCCGTTTTATTTAAAATTATTGATATTCTATTAAAATTATTATAAAATAAAAATTTTCGTGAAAAAAGTTAAAAATAGTAAAAAACAAGGGCATAAGGCAATACATTTAGTCAATTTTTACCTTATATTGCCAAAAATTTAATTTATTTCTCAATTCTTTACCAATTTCAATTGTTTTCTGACCTAGCATACGAATTTCATCAAAAGAAAATGTGGTAGCACCGCTTTTTTGGATTGATGTTATTTTATCTTCTGTTACTGAAATGGAAATCTTTCCATCACATACTAATTCCTCTGGTAAGCTTGGATCTAAGAATATGATGTCATCAATTTTACCGTAAGTTAAAACTAAAGGTAATTCGTTCACAATATCCTCACCTGTTAAATAATTCCCCGTCCATTCTATACCATTTTCAGTATATATTCCTTCAGGAATATGGGCTGAAATCAATGTAGCTAAGGCGCTTACGCCACCACAGTCAATTAAATTGCCGCCATGATTTATGACATACATATCTACAAATAAGATATAGACTGCTTCTTTCTCCTTAATGCAAAGTTTTTTAGTTTGAACGCAATCAGCATGTCGAATTCCTCGATCTACTACACGAGCTAATTCTATTGATTGTTCATCTGGAGGGCCTCTCTCAAATAAAGGAGATGCCAAAGGTAATAACTCTGCCATTATTGTACAAACACCTGCATCAGGTAAATCAGGAAAAGGCGAACCAACATCATATTTTAACCCAGTAATAATTCGAGTTTCTCCTAGCATTACATCAGCAGACCCTTCTGCAGATGCGACCATATCTGAATCTATTTTAAATTCACGATATTCCCACAAACCCCTTCCGTCAATCCTCTCTTCTTTTTTCAAATTATTTATAATATATTTTCGTTCGATCGTTGAAATAACTCTTTTAACATCCATCATATTTACTCTTCACCTCCACTTGTATTTGATATTTCGCTAACACTTTCTTGAATTGAGATATATTTACTTCTTAATGTATCTAACTGAATTTTATATATCTTTTCTGCAGCTTCCTTCCCAAGTGTTAAACATGTATCAAATTCCTCAGCATCCATAGTACCATCAAATTGTAATAATGAAATTTCATTATTAAACCAGGTAATCGCTAAAGGAAGATCAGCATCTCCAGCTTTATCCTCTATACCTGAAAGGTCTACCACAATCTCCCCATCAATTTTACCAACGGCTACGGCAGTGACTAAACTTTTCATAGGGACACCAGCATCAGCTAACGCTAAAGAAGCAACAATTGTGCTAGCACATCTTGTTCCTCCATCCGCATCAATGACTTCTATAAATACTTCAAAAGAAGTACCAGGATAAAGTTCAAGGAATAAAACAGGCTCTATACAATCAGAAATAATCATTGAGATCTCCTTTTCACGACGACCCGGTGCAGGTCTTTTTCTATCAAATACAGAATAGGTAGCCATTCTATAAAAAACTCGTAAAATTCCGCGATCGGGCTTTGCGAGATGATGAGGATGTACTTCTCTAGGTCCGTACACAGCAGCAAATATTTTGTTATTACCCCATTCAAGATATGCAGAACCATCTGCGTTTTTTATCACACCCACTTCCATCTTAATTGGGCGCAATTCATTTTTATCACGTCCATCCAGTCTTTTGCCATCTTCTCTAAATAATTTATCTGGATATTCGTCTTTTATTATTAATACCATCTTTATTTAATACCTCTCTTTATTTTTTCATTTTTTACAAATGCTTGTATTCTATCAGTTAACCCTGAAGTATGTGCTTCTCTCTCGATCTTATAGATTGCATCAATAAGTAAGCGTTCATATGCTATGTTATCACCCCTTAACCATATGCGCCCATTTTGAGTAACAAATATATTGCAATTGGTTAAAGATTTAAGCATTTTTATCATTGATCCACTACGTCCGATTACTCGAGGAATTTTTGGGGGATCAATTGAAATGACAATACCACCATTTTTCTTCCCGAGATACTTTCCAACAGTCGTTAATTCTGGTTTATTCAAGCGATCTGCTGAAAGGACTTTTACAATCAACACATCGCCAATTACAAATCTATCCGTGTTAGATTCATCTCGGTGATCTCGCTGATAATCCCGTCCTCTTCCTAATCGAGTTTTAATTCTTCTTTCTGTATTTCTTGGTTTGAGTTGCGCATCATCCTTAGCATTTATATCACATCTATATTTAACAGGATTCTTATCCACAACTATTGCGATAACTTTATCACCTGGTTGAGGTGTATAAATTCCTTTAAGTGGGATTACATTAATATAATTCTTGTTGATCTGCTTCAATCCAATATGAAGTGAGATTATTTTATCTCTTGTATCATTTAATATTGTTCCCCGTCCTGGTAAAAAATTATTAACATCTTCAGTCAAAACTTCTCCCGGAACGACGAGTTCTCGGGATCTTTCCTCATCCTCAAATTCGTCGTCCTCTTGAATTTCTCCTTCATCTTCCATTTATTTTTACTCACTCTTATTATTTATTTTATTTATTAACCTAACTTATCATCAAAAAAATAATGTATTTAGAACAAATTAATAATTTTTAAGTTAGGATTTTAAGGGTTTTGTTTGAACTCTTCCATGGGTTAATTTATTTAATTTATCAATTAATTCCATTTGTAATCCTGCAGGTAAACTGACCACAGCAACCCAAGAACCATCTGATTGCCACTCTTCTTTCTTAATTTGTGACAATTGAGCAACAATATGGTAACCTTTAGCAGTAAAACTTGTCGGGATTTTAATTGCTAACTCGGCCTGTTCCATGCGAATTGGGATAATGCTCTGGATTTTTTTGATAATGTCGTCAACTTGTTCTTCGGCATTTTTCATTAAATCAATTTTGATATTCGCTTCATCAATAGCTTTTTCTATTCTTTGAGAAGGGTGTGGTTTTTTATTTTGAGGGTTTATTGCGTTTTTACTAATGATTGTGATTATTTGTTTTAGTTTTTTATTTCTTTCTTCTTCTCTTTGGGCTTTAGTCCATTGAATTTCTCCATCTAAAAGGATATAACCGCTAATTGTCTTACCTTCAGTGGTATTGAAGATAGCTTCCATATCACCGTCAGTAGCTTTTTTGCCCCGTCGTAAGTCTTCAAAAACAGTAAAACTTTCAAAGATCATTTCTAAATTGATTTTAGTGTCATTTATTAATTCTTCAACAGAGACTCGAGTTTTCTGACTACCCGCTCTTAATCTTTTATTGATCTCTTCTCGAATAATTTTCTTCGCTTCCCATGCCTGTTCAGGATCAATAAGCATTTCAAAAGTTCTTCCCCCTTTTTCAATGCGTCCTACTATGTAACCGCCTAAATCTATTCTTGCTCTATCAATCATAAAAGTATTTACCCTATCTAATAAAAAATTTACCTACTATTTATCCTTCTTATATGTTGTCTATCTATTTGAATTATTAAGGAATAAGTAGATAAGTTTAATTTTTAATGGTATTTTTTTGAATTTTTTTTGTTTCTTTTTACTTTTCAATTATTATTTTAAATTTTTTTTAACAGATCTTCCTTTTCTTCGATACTTAACAATTTATATTTATTATCTTCTTTCAATATAAAGGCTATATCATATGTATTTTTATTCAAATTATCTCCCATCAATTCCTTTAACGTTTTTAAGGGCAATAATTTTAAATTCTCATCACTAATATCATCTTTATAATGTTCCTCAAGATAAGCTCTTGCTTCATTCGCTCCAGAGCCTATAGCAAAAGCTTTATAACCCCACATAGCCCCAGAAGGGTCCGTTAAATATAAAGAAGGTCCATTTGAATCAATTCCAGCAACTAAGAAAGAAACTCCAAAAGGACGAACTCCCGCATTCTGGGTGAATGCTTGTTTATATTCGCAAATATTTAATGTAGAATCCTTCACAGAAATTTTCTCATCATAACTTAACAAGTTAATC
>JAHQWS010000205.1 GCA_029856295.1 Promethearchaeia archaeon | reverse complement strand
CTTCTAATACTAAGAAAATATCATATTCCTCTATCATTGAAACCCCTAATTCTAAGTTGGTCGCACTCTCTTCAACATTGCCAACAGGCACTTCTACAGCCAGCTCAAAAAAAAATTCATCATCAATTTCTTGAATATATGGGGAAAGTCTGTTAAAAAGATAATTAAACCATAAATTCCAAATCTGGTTATGTTCTCTTGTAATTCTCTGTTCTCTAAACAATATTTCATTAGACAATAATCTAAGAAGGGCTACCGCAAGACAATGGTACATATTTTCAGGATGATATTCGATATCATCATTAACTAAGCCCCAAAAAATTCTTTGTATCAAGTTTAAATCAAGAGTCTGAACTATAGCATTTAATTGCGTTATTAAAGCGTCAATTTTTGAATTAATAAAGTCCGTGTGTCCCTGGAGATTTACGTGTTCTCTTACGATTGGAAATAAATTTCTTATGAACATGCTAAATCAAATATTGATTTTTGTCGGGTACAACAAAATTAAATCACCCTATTTAAAAAATTTATGAACCTTTACATAAATATTTTTCTTTAAATCTAACTATGCCCTAGCACAAGTCTATTTATTTATATTTTTAATAGAGTATTTCAAAAATTTGACAAATATTCGACGAAAAAAATAAAAAGTAAAGGATAGGTATTATAAAGTAAAATCTGAACCTAAATAAGTATATAGCATATTATAGAATATTATATTTGGAGGTTTAAATTAAATGCATAGCAAACCTGATTTTTTTGCCTTGTCGAGGTTTGGGCTTAATTTTGCCGAAAAAAATAATAGTAATTTGAAATGTGCTGAAATCTATTTCGGTAAAAACAAATTCATTAGTATAGAAATTGAAGAAAATTCTGTTAAAAATAGTGAAATGGGAAATTCACTTGGAGTTTCAATTAGGGTAATTGATAATAGAGGCTCCCTTGGTTTTGCCTTTACAAATAACTTAGAAAAGAAATCAATGCAAAAAATGATATCGAACGCTCTCGGGATGATGAATGCCGGAACAGTAGACCCTGACTTTAAAAATCTACCAGATAACTATGAGAAATATCCAAGTGTAAAGGGTTTATTTGATAAAGAATTAAAAGCTCTTCAAATTGAAGACTCGCTAAGGTATGCAAAGGACTTAATTACCGTATGCAAAGAAGATGAATTGGCTATATCTCAATCAGCTGGTTTCACATCAAGTTATTCCAAAGTATTCGTGTTTAATTCTAATGATATAGAAGTAAATGGAAGAGTTACGTCAGGTTCGGTTTCTTCTAACATTATCGTAAAAGATAAAGTAAGTAAGGAGACTTCTTTCGGCTTTGATTGGCAATCTTCTCGAAATTTAAGCGAAATTAATGCAAAAGAAATAGCAAAAAACGCATTAACAAAAGCTAAAAGGAATTTAAATAGAATTAAAATAAAAAATATGAAAGTTCCATTAATTTTAACCCCGAATGGCACAATTAGTTTAATATTGAGTCCACTCGCCTCAGCTATTAATGCAGAAACTTTTCAATATAAAAGAAGCTTTCTAATTGGTAAAAGAAATGAAAATATTGGTACAGAACATCTAAACGTTGAAGATAATGCACTAATGGATGGTGCTCTTGGATCTTCCCCTTTTGATGCTGAAGGTGTTCCGTGTAAAAATAAGAAAATTGTACAATCTGGAAAATTTTTACAAGATGGGCTATTGCATAATAGCTATACTGCGGGTAGGGAAGATATTGAAAGCACAGGAAACGCTGTGCGAAGCTCTTATAGTTCTGTTCCCTCAATCGGAACTTCTAATTTTATTATGAAACCTGGAGATTTTTCTCAAGATGAAATTATAAGAGATATAAAGAAAGGCATAATTTTAGAATATACTGGAGACAGCCCCAATATTACAACAGGCGATTTTTCCGGGTTAATTCTTCAAGGTAATTTAATTGAGAATGGAGAAATCAAGGATCCATTAAATGAAACCATGTTCGGAATAAATCTTTTCGATCTATTTAAAAATCTTGATGCTGTTTCAAAAGAATATAAAACATATGGGCGATATCAAGCTCCATACGTCAGAATAAAAGATGTTCAGATTATAGGGGCCGCCCATTAACTATAAACATCTATTCGCAACCATAATATATCCCAAAATTCTCTGCTATTATCTTCGTTATATTTCCATAATTCTACTATTAATATTTGATCCGTGCCGTTATAAGGAAATAAAACATATAGTTTGTCAGACATCCAATGTTCGCTTGGTTTTAACGTTTCTTTATCAGTAGTAGACGTTTTATTAGCGTATTTAGAACCCTCCGGGCTTAGTTTAGTATCCTCATCTCCTAGTAATATAATAAGCTTGAATGTAAAATCATGATCTAACTCGTTATCAACAGTCACATAAAATCCTATTGATTGGTTCACTTTTGTGGTGGTAGGATAGTCCTCTGCTCTTTCATCATCGTTTAAAATTCCAAATCCAATATAACCTTCCTCGGGGACTAATATATAATAAACAATAAATCCAGAAACAATTACAATTCCACAAATTAATGAAAATCTTAGAAGACGTTGAAATTGTATGGTGGCTAATTCTACCTCTGATTTTTCTTTACGAGTAACTTTACTGTTCATTATTTTTAAACCATGCGATAGTTTTTTTCAGACCTTCCCTTAACGTGGTTGTTGGCTGCCAATTTAAAATTTCTTTTGCTTTCTTCAGATCTGGACACCTTCTTACGGGATCGTCTATAGGAAGATGTTTATAAACGATTTTCGAATGAGAATTCGTTAACTCAAGTATAATATTTGCTAATTCTAATATTGTAAATTCTTTGTCATTTCCTAAATTTATAACTTGCCCAAGAGCCTTTTGTTTATGAACTATTTTCAAAAAGCCTTCAATTTCATCAACAACATAGGTAAAGGAGCGAGTCTGAGATCCATCTCCAAAAACCGTTAAATCCTCGTCAATAAGAGCCTGGTGGATAAAATTGGGGATTACTCTTCCAAATTCAGGACCAGACCGGATTCGTGGTCCAGATGTGTTAAAAATTCTAACTATTTTATTCCTAATATCATGTTGAAGCTCATATGCTTTCACAAAAGCTTCTCCAGCCCTTTTTGACTCATCGTAGCAACTCCGAGGACCTACTGGGTATGCGCTCTTGTAGGATACCTTAAACAAGATTTACGTGTCCAAAATAGGTCTCTGGAGTAGGAACTGCTGTATCTGGGGGATTTCCATAAACCTCTGAGGTACTCGTATAGAAAAATAATGCATTATGTGCTTTAACGATACCTAAAGCATTCATCGTACCAAGAGTATTACTCTTTAATATGGGAATTGGATACTTCTTAAATTCAAAAGGAGATGCTCTACTTGCCATATGCATAACAATGTCTATTCTACTAATATCACCAATACAAATCCCTCTCGGATGATGTGTTAAGCCAAAAAAAATTGGCTCGGAAATATCATGGTTAATAAATCGAAAGTTCTTTTTATCCATTAAATGGGATATATTTTCAAATCTTCCTGATGATAAATTATCTAAACAAATGCAGTAAGCTCCTTGCTTTACTAAAACATCACAGGTCCATGAGCCGAGAAACCCAGCACCACCAGTAACTAACACAGTCTTATCCCTAAACGAGATATTTTCTTTTTCAATTCTATTTATAATTTCTTCTACATCTTGAGAAATTTCATAATTCAATTTTAAAACCTTTAAATTTAGGATATTTAACTTCTTTTTTTTGTAAATAAATTCTCTTTTAAATATATTTTTTTTTAAAAATTTCACTTTTAATTGAACTAGTTTTGAGGTAGAATTTCAAAAAAAGGTCTTGAATAACTTAAATTTAATATAGAGTTTAAATCATGCTCAGTAAGTTTTAGTTCCGCAATATTGACAAAACTTAAGTTCAAGAGGAAAATGTTTTCCACAATTTGGACACTTACGTAAGGAATTTTTCAGAATCTCTTTTCCTAACGTCTGAAATGCATTTTCAACATTTTCTCCCGTTTTAGCAGAAGCCCCTAGGATCTCTCCTTGAAGGTTATATTTTTTATGAAAATTTTTAGCTTCTTTTCTTGATACTTGTCGCTGGTTTTCTAAATCTATTTTATGTTCAATTAGCAATCTAGAACTTGGAGGACTCACAACATTATCAATAACTTCCATCCAACTTTCAAGATCATAAAGAGAATCTTTGTTGGTAATGTCGTACAATAGTAAGGCTCCTGAAGCTCCGGAGACATAAGAAGGAAATAGGACTCTGAACTTTTTCTCTCCTGCGAAGTCCCAGAGATTGAGTAGGATCTCTACATCATCTACAATAATTTTTTTGGTCTCAAAATCCACGCCAATTGTACTGAGAGTAGATGTATCGAATTTACCTGTTGCATACCTGCGAAGGAGTGAAGTTTTACCTACATCCTTCTGACCGGCTATTACAACTTTAAATTTTATCATCGAAAAATTTACTCTCAAAAAATACTACTATTGTATGAATTAAATTCAATTATATTATTTTATAGGTATTATGCTTAAAAATATTTATTCATTTAAGACGGACTTTGATATTAAGATTTCCTTGTAAAATAAGGTTATTTTAGATATTTTCGAATCCTTTAATCAAAAATTAATAATAATAATATTTTTATTTTGCATTTTTTATGGCAGTAGCGATCCGATTGAGCCCTTCTTTTAAAATAGAACG
>JAHQWS010000203.1 GCA_029856295.1 Promethearchaeia archaeon | reverse complement strand
GTGTATTAGTTACTAATGATAATTACTTTATAAAACCGGTCTCGACAACGTTTCACGGAAGAGATATAATGGCACCTGTAGGAGCTCATATTGTAAATGGCGTTCCTTTGAGTAATTTTGGAGATCAATTCGATCCAGATAATTTTATAAACTATCAAATCTCACTTGAAGTGTTAGAAGAGAAAAAGTTAATCAATTGTACTATTCAATACATTGATTCTTTTGGCAATGGAACAACAAATATTCCTCTAGAGAATGAGAATATAAAAGGAACGTCCCTAAAAATCAAAGAAGGAGATAAATTAAAAATTAAACTTAAAAATCAAGAGTATGAAGGGATTTATTCTTCTCACTTCGCTAAAGTGCCAAAAGGGTCATTTTTATTTCTTAAGGGATCTAGCGGGTATCTCGAAATTTCTATTAATCAAGGAAATGCTGCAGAGCATATAGGTTTTAAAGTAGGAGACATTATTACAATAATCTTACAAATGTAAGTTTATAAGATATGAAGGAATAATAAATGGAAAAAGAAATCTTAGCCTGCATTGAGGATGAAAATATTAAATATTTACATTCAGGTCAGATTTCTAAGTACGTTTTTCCATTGGAAAGAATTGAAGCCCATAAAAAGCGAATAAGTCATTTAATAATACGTTTCTTTATAATGGCAATTACGCCGGACAACGAAACCGTGTATCTCGTCCAAAAAAGGGGAAAAAACAAAAAGAGTTATCCCGAGTTTTTTACAGATTCAGCGTCAGGACATGTAATTTATAGACCAAGTTTAGAACTCAATGATATAAAAGAAAATGCCATGAGAGAGCTCGAAGAAGAATTTGGTATCCCCCGAAATAGTATAAATAAAATAATTCTTCATGATTTAAATACAGAACAAGATAAATTTACTAAGGAGATTGCCTATATTTTTTTTGGTCTTGTTGATTATCGTGTCAAATTAAAACCTAATTTTGAAGAATTAGAAATAAAAGAAAGTAGATTTTATTCGAAGAAAGAGTTAGAGAATTTACTCAGAAATGAAAAGTCTGTTGATTATTCAAAAGAAATTTGGAATTATTTAATACATATGGATCTCATTTCTCTTTTTGAAAAAAAAAATAAATTAAAAACGAGCAGTTCTCAAGATGTTGCCTTATTCATAGGTCGCTTCCAGCCCTTGCATCACGGACACATTTTTTGCTTCTATAGGATTTTAGAATCTCATAAAAAACTAAAAATTGGGATAGGTAGCTCGCAATTATCAAAAACAAAAAATGATCCTTTCACAAGCGAAGAAAGAATCAAATTCATTAAAACCGCTTTTGAAAAAAGAAAAATTTCTAAAAATAGATATGAAATTTATGAAATTCCTGACATTTTTAACGCTCAAAAATGGGTTGATCATGTGGTTTCAATAGTAGGAGATTTTGATATTATCTATTCAAATAACGATTGGGTACGGCAATTATTTCAAAATAAAAGCTATTTGGTTGGAAAAAAATTAGGAATATTCAAAAAAAAGTACAATGCTAGTACTGTAAGAAAACTAATTAGTAAAGAAAATAAAAACTGGACAAGTCTAGTTCCTAAAGAAGTTGCTAATTTGATGAAAGAATTTAAGGGGGTTGAAAGAATTCAATCTTTCTATAAAATAAGTGAAGAAGCATGAATGAACCTAAATTTTTAGAAATTGATGGTGCTTATGGAGAGGGAGGTGGCGCTATATTACGATTATCTGCTGGATTTTCCATTTTATTCAATATCCCAATCAAAATTAGAAATATACGCGCTAATCGTCCTAAGCCAGGATTAAAATTACAGCATTTATTAGGGCTTAAAAGTTTATCAGAGTTAACAAATAGCAATCTAAGTAATTGTAAAGTTGGAACCACAGAATTGTCCCTTATTCCTAAAAAAAACATAAAGAAAGATATCCATTTAGATATTAGCACAGCTGCTAGTTTAGGTTTACTCCTCCAACCTATACAAATAGCAAGCCTAGGTTTTAAAGGTACTGAAAATATTGAAATATTTCTTAGTGGTGGTGGAACTTTTGGAAAATGGGCACCAAGTTTGAATTATCTTCAAAAAGTGTCTTATCCAATTTTTGCTAAGGCTGGCCTTAGGATCGATATAGATATTCAAAGACATGGTTGGTATCCTAAAGGTGGAGCTCGTGTAAAGTGTGTGATAACCCCTCCAGAAATGAAATTAGAGCCTGTGAATTTAACCGAGTTAGGGAATCTGAACCTTATTCAAGGTGAAATTATAATTACAAACCAATTTAGGCGAAACAGAGACAATATTGCTGTGAGAGTGAGAAAGGCTCTAATTCAAACACTTAAAAGAAATTTAAAAATTGATACTGATATTAAACACACATGGGTAGATTCAACCAGTCCAGGAATAGGCCTCTCCTTATGGGCTGAATCTGATACAGGAGCTATCATTTCTACAGGAACTTTATTAGGTGAAAAACGATTATCTTCAGAAAAATTAGGAGTGATAGCTGCAAATGAAATTTTAAAATACATTAAAAACGATATTCCGGTTGACAATTACCTTAGTGATCAATTAATTCCGCTAATGGCGTATATTGGAGCACCCTCAAGAATAAAGGTGTTAGAAGTTACTAGCCACACAAGAACTAATTTAGATTTAATTAAATTATTTACAAATCGAGAAAATAGAATTAAAAAAGAAAAAAAGGGTTTTATCATAGAATATTTATAAATGTATTTTAAATTATTAATAACTTTAAAATATGAAAACTAATGCCAATTTTTAAATAAATTCTGTGTTATGTTATTATTACTATAAAACTATAAAATGTGTTAAAAGATTTAAATAGGATTGATATAAATGGCTGAAAGTTTTATAAGATGTCCCAGATGTGGTAATGAAAATAGAGCTGAAGCCTTCTCGTGTTCTTTCTGTGGAAAAAGATTAAGAATTGAAAAAATCGAAAGCATTCAATATTTTCAAAAAATTTTTCAAAGAATTGAGAGTGAATGGGTCACTCCTAATCCATGGTATATGAATATTTTATATCTTTTCATAGATCCATCACGAGCGTTTTGGGATATTAATCATAAGAGATCTCGAGCTCCCGGCTATTATATATTATTTTTTAACTCTATCCTATGGGGACTCATGGGATTAGCTTACCTCTCTCATTTTAGATTCGTTTCTGTCGAAGGTGATCCAATCAATCCTTATTCAGCTTCACTATTTCCTTACGGATTGGCCATGTTTTTAACATTCCTTATATTTGGTTTTTTATTTCAAGCAGTTTTTTATGTTATATTAATCTGGTTATTTACATTTGCTGCTAATTATGCTGTTGGATTTTCAGAAAGATTAGAGGACCGATTTGGAAAGGAAAAAAAAGAAAAATATAAAGAATCAGAAATGAGCCCATTTAGTATCTATAAAAGTGGCACACTATTACAAAAACAAGCAGCATATAAATATAAAATGCTCATGTGTGCTTTTGCGCCATTCTTATTGGTAAACACCATAAAAATTCTGATAATCTTAATCGCATTTCCTACGGTAGATGTTGATATCTCAACATCTGACTTTGATAAATCAGTATTCAACGCTATGTTCAGATCCCCTGTGTGGGCAGTGTTAGATGTGATAGATGCCATTACAATTGCAGTGTGGGTACCTATTTTAATGACGCTTGCTATTAGAGAGTTGGGCAACACATCTACTACTCGTGTACTGATATCATCCTTGGCAATAGGCATACTTGTTGCGATATTTTTTTACTTTTTACGACCCACTTTATTTGGAATATAAATCTACATATGTTCAATAACATTCCAATATTATTTTGTTATTTTAATTTTGTAAAGAAAATTATATTAATGGATAATACTAATAAGAAGCTTTCTGATGTAGAATCTGAACTATTCGCTTTAGTTAATTCAATAAATAATTTATACAAAAAATACCAAGAAGGTACCATAAACGACAATTTCTTTAGAAAAGCCATTAAAAACGCCATGAAAGGGCTTTTGAAAATCAAGTTGTATTTTAATGAAAAAAATATCTCTCTCTCCGAAGTTCTAATTTATATGAACTTTATAGAGCAATATAACAGGGCAATTAAGATATTTAAAGAAATATATGTTTTAAATTCTCCAGAAGAATTCAATGAGATTGGAAATAAAAACATGTCTCATTTTGATATTAATTTGAGGAACTCCATATTAGAACTACCTGGAATCACTTCAGAAATAACCGCGTCTTTTATTACTCTAATGGATGCATTAAAATTGGAAGGTATTACAAGTAGCGACTTAGTTTTAAAACTTTTCAAAGAATTAAAAAAAAGTATAAAGAAATTTCCAGGTATAGATACGATCCAATTAGAAGTTAATGAAATCTATAATCGTGCTATGAAAAATCAGCAAAACCTTATCAAAAATAAAAGATTTAGGGATATTATAGTAGATAAATTATATCAAATCTTTAAAGAATTTCAACACAAATTAAATCTAAATCCTTAGTTAAAATGATAAAATTAATATTTTGTTCATTCTTTTATAAAATATTAATTTAGCAAACAACTCTATTAAAAGCAAGTTTAACTAAAAGAGAACAAAATTATATGCCACGACCAGGTTTAAGATCTCATTCTCAAGCACGAAAAAATATAAGAACTCCGGGCAGTAAAAATAAAATCCATTATTCAAGAAGAAAACCTAAACAAAGCCATTGTGCTATATGCAAAAAGCCCCTTCCAT
>JAHQWS010000202.1 GCA_029856295.1 Promethearchaeia archaeon | reverse complement strand
TCTGGTATGAAATCTTAGGAACCGGAAAAATAATGAACTTAACAGATTTAAACGTAGTTTTTAATGAAAATATAACTGGTTCAATAAATCAGACCCTATGGAGTAGTCTTTCCTATGGTTATATTACGATTCGATTCTATTGCAATGATACTCGAGGTTATATCGGTTATTCAGACGTCTATGTTTTAAAAGAAGAGATAATCTCTGAACCAGGTTTACCTGTTGACGGTGATGATGATGGTTATTATGCCGGCGAGAGGGAAGCAATTCCAGGATATAATACCTTCATTCTGATTGGTTTGGTAGGTGCTATATCAGCCATGCTATTCAAAAAACGCTTAAACCTCAAGCGTCAAGATTAAATTAAAGCTAAATCATTTTATTTTCATTTTCAAGATTTTTAAAATTGTCCAATTAATCGTAGAATTAATTCGAACTTAATTTTTAACTAGTTATTTAAGAAATTCTTACATATCTTACATATTCTCTTGAAACTCATAACTTTTAAAATTAATATAAAATTTGAAGTTAAAAGAGTCAGATAGTTGCCTCCACAAGAATAGAGACATTTTTGGAGATGATATAAGAAATGAGTATTTTTGCCGATGATATTGTTAGGTTTTCTTCCGTTTTAAAAATTGCATATAATTTCTTAGCTGGTAGAGATTATTTAAAGAGGAAGAAGTTTAGAGAGAAAAAAAAGTTAATCTCTGTAGCTTTACCATTTTCAGATTTAGCATTTGCTACAGGAGGTATTCCAGTATTCCCAATACGAATGGAAACCCTTGAAATTAATAAATATCTTGTTTATTTAGGCTCAGCCTCGAGTATTTTTGGATGGAAAAAAGTCTCTGATTTTTTAGGATTTATTAAGAGTTCAGGCATAAGTGAACTAAGTAAAACGGTTGATAAAATCATTGATGACGCGATCGATACTATAAATAGAAAGTACAATGAAGTGTATGATCTAGGGATTGAAAGTGGCATCTCTAGCGATTTTTGTTATGGAATAAAATCTCTATATGGTATGCACGTCTCAAAAGGAAAGAATTGCGATGCTGTATTGAATTTTACAATCCGATGTAGTGCTTATAATAAATACTTAGAATCTTTAAAAACAATTGCACATCCCCCAGAACAGGTATGGGTCGATATACCCCCAAGAGATATAGGAGATGCCTCGGAAATATTAATGGATAATATTTCACGGGCGATAACCCAATTAGAAAATTTAACAGGAATCACATGTAGCGATAATAGATTAAGAGAACATTTTCAAATTGGTAATCAAGTAAAAAAATCGTATAAAACTATTTTATATGAAATAGGGACGTCGGATTTTTATCCGTGTAACCCTGCTACATTTGCAGAAATCTTAGTCTTATTAAACCACACGTTCCAAGATTATAACTCAAATGCACAAAGATATGCCGAAAATATGAATCATTTAGTAAGTGAAATGAAAGATAGAATAAAGAAAGGTATTGGTATGGATGTATCCAAAATGCCTAAAATCTTAGTTACTCCTATGTTTGGAGGATATGAGCCAGAGATTACTGAAATCATCTATAAATTAGGGGGTAGGGCATTGTACGCTGACTGGGAAATGTTGTTACTTTTAGAGGAAATAGATGTGTCAAGAAATTCGAATCCCATTGAAGAATATGCTAAATATTTAATGAATGCGACATCAAATGGAATTGGATGTGATAATGACACGTTGACTAATTCATATTTGAGAAATGCTAAACAAATGAATGCTGACGGTTTAATTTTCATTCAATTGTTTGGTTGCCATTCGGTTTCAAATTGTTATGCGATGCTAAGAGAAAAAATTCGTCGAGAACTTGAAATTCCTACAACTGCTCTAACTTTTAATAAGATTGGTGAAAATATAGAACAAGTTAAGACTCGGTTAGGAGCTTTTATGGAAATGTTCTAATAGAAGTTTCAGATTCTTAAATGTAGGAAAGTTTTACATCCTTATAAAGCTCTCAAAAGTTTTTTTATAAATTTATGATTCATTTTAAATGTTAAACCTAAAATTTTAACTTAAATAAAGCTGATTTTGGAGATAATTGGAAAATGAGTATATACGCAGATGACGTTGTAAGTTTTACATCAGTATTAAAGATTGCATATAATTTCTTAACGGGGAGAGAATATTTAAAGAGGAAAAAGGTTAGAGAGAGAAAAAATCTGATTTCTGTCGCATTAGGTTTTCCAGATCTTGTATTTGCAGCCGATTCTATCCCCGTCCTTCCAATAAGAATGGAATCTTTCAAGGTTAATAAAACCTTGTTAGCCTTAAATTCCGCAACCTCTGTTTTAGGTTGGGATTTAACCTCAAAATTATTAGATATTGCAAGAAGATTTGATGTGTTAAAGATTGTTGACCATATTCTAGAAGATGTCATTAGCTCTACCAATAGGAAATACAATGAAATGTACGATTTAGCTGAAGAGAATGATGTACCTCCTGATTTATGTTTTGGTATAAAAGCGCTTTATGGGATGCATATTTCAAAGGGAAAAGATATAGACGCAAACCTTAATTTCGCAGTACGCTGCAGTGAATGGAATAAATTTTCTGAATCATTAAAAACAATAGTTCCTAATCAGGTGTGGATTGATCTTCCTCCTAAAGATATAGCAAACAACAAAAAAAGTTTAGAAATTATGGTAGACAATATTAAGAATGCGATAACAGAAATAGAGAATATAACTGGTAATGTTGTTACTGACAATAGTCTAAAAAAACAATTTCGTATAGGAAACCAGGTAAAAAGGTTTTATAAGGCTATTCTTTATGAAATAAGTGCCTCCAATTTTTATCCCTGTAATCCCGCGACATTCGCAGAAATTTTAGCATTGCTAACAATCACATTTCAAGATTATAATTCTAATGCTCAAAGATATTTAGAAAATATGAGTCAATTGGTAAAAGAGATGAGAGAACGAATTAGAACTGGAATTGGGATGGATGTTAGTGATATGCCTAGAATTCTTTTAACGCCAATATATGGAGGGTGGGAGCCCTATATTCATGAAATCATTTATGAGTTAGGAGGCAGAGTTTTATATGCAGACTGGGACATATTAGGATTTCTTGAAGAAATTCCTGTGTCAAACAATTCGAATCCCATTGAAGATTATGCGCGATTTCTTTTGGGTGCTTCCAGAAAAGGAATAGGATGTGATAATGAAAATTTAACTAAATCATATTTTAAAGCAGCTAAGAAAATGAATATTGATGGATTTATTTTCAATCAGGTATTTGGGTGTCATTCATTATCGAATATATACTCTACATTGCAAGAAAGGATTAGAAATGAGCTTGATATTCCTGCAATTGTAATTAACTTTAAAAAAATTGGGGAAGATGTCGAACAAATTAGAACTCAATTGAGTTCTTTTATGGAAATGTTCAAATAAGAGATGAAGATTTTTTAAGAAAAAAAATATAATTAACTTCCCCATAAATCAGAAGGTTTGAGCAAATGAGGTTCTTCTTCTTCTTTCTTCTTTTTTGCTGCCTCAGTTGGGTCAACCCATTTGGTTCCTTCTGCCGATGTCGGAGCGGCCGTTGCTCCACCAGGAGCTTTTAATCCAGGAGGTGCCACTCCAGGAGGTGTTAAACCAGCTCCTGCTGTTATCGGTTCTGGCTGTTGTTGAGCAAATGATTGACCCGCAATGGGGACTGCATAGGTGCCTGATTGTAGAACTTTTAATTCGCTTAATACCTTCTCTAGATTCATTGATTGTACGCTTTTATTCATTGTATCCATAATTTCCCTTAATGATTTTGAAGTTTCTCTTAACCCTTTTGGATTAATCCCCGTGAGTAACGAGTCTAAATTTGCATTAATGCTTTCATTTAAATCTTTTAAGGAATCTAAAACTGTTTCCCAATGTTTATTCATTTGCGATTCGATTGCTCTTATCATCTTAATTGTTTCATTCATAAAGTTTACATGTGCTTCGTATCTCTCCTCATCTTTTGCACGCAAATCCGAAATAATCATAACTAACTTTCTTAATGCTTCTTTTTCTGATTCTGACATTACAATATGTTCTCTTTTAATTTAATTCTTATTATAATTATGATATTCTAAAAATATATATCTATTTATTTTATAAAAGATACTACAACTTCCTTTTATATTTTGGTTTTCGTCAATTTATAGTCATTTCTAAAAAAACAAACTTTAATTTCTTTTTTAAATATTTCTAATTCATGAAAATAGGTCGAACTATTGATGAATTTGAAGTAGGGATGCAAGCGGAATTCTCCCATACTTTTACCCAAGAAGAAACGGAAACTATGGCCGATTTAATAGGCGATCATAATCCGTTCCATTATAACGGGGAGTTTATAAGAAAGACTCGGTTTAAAAAGCCTATTGTTCACGGGCTTCTCGTAGGAGGGATGATTAGCCATTTCGGGGGCGATCTTTTTCCCGGGCCTGGTTGTCTTGCTGAGGCAATTTCATTTAAGTTTTTAAAGCCTGTATTTTTTGGGGATACAGTTCGTGCCGTCGCAACAATTAATGAGGTCGATATAAAACAGAAACGTTTAGCTTTCTCAATGACTTGTTATAATGAAAACGGTGAAAGTGTATGTGAAGGCAAGGCAACATGTATCCCCTATCAAATTGAGGGGGGCGATTAAATATGAAGTTAAGTAGATTAAAGTCTGTTGCTTATAACGCAATCAGAACATCATCCGGCGATGATATAGGATATATGCTCGATCCTTTTGAGCATTATACCCCGGAATTTGAAATTGAAGTTGATTTAATCACGGGGAAGCTAACTCCGGATATGGAAGGAGACGACGTAGAGAGGTATTACACGGCAATTTCTAAATGGTTCCGTGAAGTTTTGCCGAAAGAAGGAATTCCGATAGAGGAGATTGATAAGGCTATTATTAAACTATCTCCCAAAGAAAAAAGATGTATAATTCAAGCTCAAGGGAGAGAATTCATATCATTTATTCAATATAAAAAATAATCTTAATTACTTGTGTTTCTTATCAAATTGAAATTGAAAATCAGTAAATTCGATAAATAAGACCTATAAAATTAGGTTTATATAAAAATACAAAAAAGTATTTACTTTCAAACAAAATAACTTTATATTAGTTATTTTCTGATACTGAAGCTTTTAATCCTACAAAAATATTAGTATCAAAGCATTTTGGATAACTATTTTCATCAGAATTATATAGATAAATTATTAGAGAAAATATTGTAGAGGTTTGAATTATGAAGACTTGATCATAACTGAGATTAATGATTATTTTATGTTTATTTAAAATAAGTTTTTAAATCTAATTTACTATTTAATTATTGATTTAACATGACAACAACTAATTCTTTAAAAAAGGAAGTTATTTCACTCATTGAAGAACTCCCTGATGATATAACTTTAGATGATATAATTTATCATCTTTATGTCAAACAAAAGCTCCTAAAAGCTAAAGAAGATATCGCTCAAGGTAGAACGTATTCTCATGAACAAGTCAAAAAAATGGCAGAAAAATGGTTGAAATAGAATGGTCTGAATCTGCCAAAAAGGACCTTAAAAATATTCTACATTACATATCTCAAGATTCACCCAGTTATTCAGAATTTTTTTTAAATGGAATTCTTGAGAAGATAGAATACTTAAAAGGATTTCCTCAAATGGGTCGAAAAGTTCCTGAATCAGACGATCCGAATGATCGAGAATTGATTTTTCAAAATTATTGAATAATCTATATATATTCTCATGAAAAAGTTATAATTGAGATGATTATCCATGGTAGCAGATTATTAACTTTAAAAAAATAGCATTCATATTCATTAATCAAATAACTAAATTTAAAAAAGGCTTATCAACAAAATGTCGGTTAGAGAAATAAATTGGCCTAAACATCCTAAAATTCTTGAAATTAATACGTGGCCGTGGCTCAACAGTTTATCAGAGAAATATAATTTAGATAAGTTAAATATTAATCTAAATAATGTACCTGACGAAGTCTTAGAGAATGAATTTAAATATTTTGACGTAATTTGGCTTATGGGGGTGTGGGAAAGAAGCCCTCAAGGCAGAAATATCGCAATAGAACATCCAGATTTGCAGGAGGAATACCGCAACGCTCTAAAAGATTTTAGTAAGGATGATGTTGTAGGATCTCCTTATTCGGTTCATTATTATCGAGTTGATAATTATCTTGGTGGAAATACGGGTTTAGCTTCTTTTCGTGAGAAACTAAAGGATTGCGGTTTGCTTTTAATTTTGGATTATGTTCCTAATCATGTTGCCGTTGATCACATGTGGACCTTAATAAAGTCGGATGTTTTCATAAAGGGAACTGCAGAAGATTTAATCTCTCATCCTAATGAATTCTTTACGGTAGTTGATCAAGTTTATGCTAATGGAAAGGATCCTTTTTTCCCTTCGTGGAGTGATACAATCCAAATAAAAGCGTTTTCTTCTGAGGCTAGAGAAAAAGCAATATTTACATTATTAGAAATTGCGAAGCAATGCGATGGTGTTCGCTGTGATATGGCAATGCTTATGACAAATAAAGTATTTTTTCAAACCTGGGGTGAGAGAGCGGGGCCATTTCCAGAGAAAGAGTTTTGGGTCGAAGTTATTAAATCTGTTCGAACCAAATTCCCAGATTTTAAATTTTTAGCCGAAGTATATTGGGACATGGAATGGGAATTACAACAACAGGGATTTGATTATTGCTATGATAAAGGATTATATGACAGGTTGATTCATGATAATGCTCAATCAATAAAAGGTCATCTCCAAGCAGAATGGGATTACCAGAGTAAATTGGTGAGATTCATAGAAAATCATGATGAAAAAAGAGCTATTGAGGTACTTGGTGAAGATAAGTCCAAAGCAGCAGCAATTTTAGCATTAACATTACCAGGTGCGCGACTTATTCATGAAGGTCAAATCGTTGGATATAGAACTAAATTGCCGGTTCAATTAGGCAGGCGATTAATTGAAGAAAAAAATCCAAATATCACAACATTTTATGAAAACCTTTTAAAAGCAGCACCTGGAAGAGAATTTGACGCCGCAAAATGGTCGCTTTGTAGAGTTGATCAAATTAACGATGAGAATCATTCAAATATAAATTTAATTGCGTATTTATGGCGGGTAAATGAACAATATCAACTTACTGTGGTTAATTATAGTCCTTATCGTTCTCAAGGTCATATAAGAATCGATGCGATAGAGTATGGGAATAATGAGTGGAACTTCAATGATTTGTTAGCACAGAAAACGTATACTTATACTGGTGGACATCTTAGTGTATATGGTCTATATATAGATTTACTCCCATGGAATGGTCATATACTTGATATCAAGCGTTTAAAATTATGATTTATGGTAAATAGACCTGAGCTTTGCCTACAGCTACTCTTTTCTTTTTTTGGTTATCTGCATACAAATCTAAGTCCACGAAGCTTATATCTTTTTTTCTTGGATGTTTTGCGACTATTTTTCCTCCACACGTAGCCGTATCTCCGGGGAATAGCGGCCAGATAAGTTTTATATCAATTGATTTAAGTTTACCACCCTCAGCATAGCACCAGTTAGTAATTACTTGCGTTAAAAGTGCAATAGTTAATTGCCCATGACCAATCGTCTTACCGAACCCGAAAAGATTTACATTTTTCGCCCAAATTGGGTCCATATGAATTGGATTGAAATCGAGGGAACCACAACCAAACATTGAAATAAATTCTTGTGAAATTTCCCTTTTTAAGGTAGGCAGCTCGTAATCCAATTCTATATCTTCAAATTTTACGCTTTCAGACATTAGTTTTATCCCTCTCTTTTTTCTATTGTTATTTTTTTCCTCCTTCAATTTTATGTTCCTCTTCAGCTTTAGAAAACGGGAGTATTAAAGTCCCCCACCATTTCGCAACAAGCTCTCCACGTTGATTTGTAAATTCAGAATAATATGTAAGGTATCGTTTTCCCCTCTTTATATATTTATCATAGGCTTCTGATCTAATTTTTATTATATCTCCTACCCGAATAGGTTCATAGAATTCTATTTTTTGACCGGGATTTATGGCTCCTGGGGTTCTTATCCAACTTCCCGAACCAGTTCCTGCAATCCAGAAAACTACAGGTGTTATAAACATAGGAGGTGCGATTAATTCATCCCAAGGAGTTTTCTTTGCGGATTCCTCATCCTTAAAAACCGGATTATCCTCCATGGTACATTCCACGTAGGCGTCAATATCCTCCTTTTTTACTTCAAATGTTCTTTCCCCGAAACCTTCTGTACCAATAATGACATCTTCCCATTTTTCATATTTGGATTGATCAACAAAAAAATCAAACTGAAATTCTTTTTGTTTCTCAGTTTTTTGATATTTTTCAATTAATTTTCTTGCTTCATCAGATAATTTAACCATGAAATTTCATCCTCACTGTTTTGTATAAATAATATATTAAAAATCTTAATATAAAAAACTTTTAGATATCTAAATTTCCTTTTCTTTCTTATTAAAGAATGTTTTAATATCATTATCAATTTATTTCAATAATGAAAGCTGTTATACTGGCTGCAGGAGAAGGAAAGAGATTACGCCCGATAACCTCAACTCGTCCTAAACCCTTGATACCAATCGCTGGCAAACCATTATTGGAACATACTCTTTTAGGATTGAAAGCTGCTGGAATAGATGAGGTATTATTAATAGTCGGATATAAAGAGCAGCTAATTAAAGATTACTTTGGCAATGGAATTGATAAATTCAATATTAAAATCGAATATATTACTCAAGAGAAATATTTGGGTACCGCCCATGCTGCGAGCTACGCAAAGGATTTTGTAAAGGATGATACAATTTTAATGATGTATGGGGATATCCTTGTAGATCCAATTGTCTTTAAAGAGGTAGTGGAAAAGTTTCATGATTCTAAAACTGAAGGATTAATTTCCTTAATCGAAGTAAATAATCCTCAAGAATTTGGAATAATTACCCTTAATTCTAATGGATATGTAGAAAAAATTACAGAAAAACCTTCTCCAGAATTAAATTTAGGTAATTTAGCGAACGCAGGAATTTTTATTTTTGATTCTCTTATATTTAAAGCCATTGAAATGACCGAAAAGTCTATAAGAGATGAATATGAATTCACTGATTCGATGGAATTATTGATTAACCAATTAAATGGTAAAATTATAGGATATACTATAAATGAATATTTTTGGAGCGATATTGGGCTCCCGTGGCAATTATTAGATGCAAATAACTTTATACTAAAAAGTTTGGAAGGTAAAATACTAGGTAATGTTGAGGCAAATGTACATATATTTGGGAATGTATATGTAGGAAAAGATACTATAGTCCGATCCGGTTCTTATATTCAAGGCCCATGCTATATAGGAGATAATAATATTATAGGACCGAATGCGTTTATTAGGCCGAATACGTCAATTGAAAATAATTGTCATATTGGAATAAGCGAGGTTAAAAGTTCAATTATTTATTCGGATTCAAATGTTCCACATTTTAACTATATTGGGGATTCAATTATTTGTGAAAATGTTAACCTCGGTGCAGGGACAATAGTAGCTAATTTAAGGCTTGATGATGGAAATATAAAAGTCAAAATAAAAGGGAAATTAGTTGATTCACAACGGAGGAAATTGGGTACTATAATTGGTCCTAATGTAAAAACTGGTATTAATGTTAGCATCATGACTGGAAAAATTATTAATGAAAATTCAAGAATCGGAGCGCATACTATGGTTCTTGAAGATGTACCCCCCAATACTTTATATTATCAGGACCCAAATAAAGGAATTATAAAAAAAATTTATTATTAAAATAATTACATCGCAATTTCTTTTTTTAACCATATTATAATCTTATGAAACTCCAATCTCATAAATCGAACTAAAATAAATTCAATATATTGCTTAGTTGATATACAAAAATATAAAACTATTTTTCGCTTCTTAATTTATTAAACGTAATTTTATAATAAATAGAGGTCGTTCTCAAAATGGATGTTTTTAATATTCTTAAGATAACAGCATCAATAATTACAGTCATTTTTGCTTTTATAGCTGGTTATATTGAATTGCGTAAAAATCCTGATTATTGGTTGAATAGATGGTTTGCAATTTTTTTTGTTTCAGCGGCCTTTGGGTTTTTGGCTTATAGTATTTACCATTTGGCGACATTGGAACCATACCTTATTATTCCGATAATGATCACGGCACAATTTCTTTATAATTTTGCTATTATATCACTTTTAATGACTGTATTTATCTTGGAAAAATCTGAGAAGTTAGCTATGGTTCCCAAATATCTGACAATTATGATGGTTTTATATATCATTTCGATTTTTGGATTTTTTATTTGGACTCCAACATTAAATATGGAGAGATATAAACAGGGCATTGTTGACACTGAAACCCCTATCGGGTGGTTTCTATTTGTAAATGTATGGCGGTTAGTGTTATTTATTTTTGTTTTGTATAAATATGCGATTGTAGCAAAAAGTACCCAAGGAGTTCCAAGAAAACAAGTACTCTGGTTTTTTGCTGGTTCTTTTATTGTTATAGTTGGAATTTTATTTAATCTAATTGGAGGAATATTCGAATCAATATTAATAGAAATTCTTGGTCTTATAGCTTCTGATATAGGAGTAGTCTTCATAGTTAAAGGATTTTTAATTAAATAGAATATTTTTTTGTTTTTTTTTATTAAAACCCTATTTTTACCAGAAAATTATATATAACTCCCTAAAAAAGGTTTATTAATTGTTAGAATTTTTCTTTATTTAATAAAAAAAATATTGTAAGAATATGATGTATCATGGAGATTTTGATTAAAGAAAATTATGGAACCATTCCTAATACGCAGCATATCATCTTGCTTGCCAGTGGAACCAGAAAAGAGAGGTAATTATATGGATTATAATAAAAATTCGTTACTTACTGCTTTAATTGAAAAAGGAGTCAAAATACCGAATCCTTCATCAGTAGAGATAGGTGAGGGTGTCGATATTAATCTGATATCATCTGAGGATGTTACTATTCACTCTGGTTGTAAGATTTTTGGCAAGAAGACCCTTATTATGCCGGGAGTTAAACTGGGGGGAAGATCTCCGGTTACCATTAAAAACTGTCAATTAGGGAAAAATGTTGAATTAAAAGGGGGTTATTTTGAAGAATCAACATTTTTGGATTCTGCAAATATGGGTG
Source organism: Promethearchaeia archaeon (assembly GCA_029856295.1). GTDB lineage: Archaea > Asgardarchaeota > Lokiarchaeia > Sigyniarchaeales > SOKP01 > LW40-45. Next base: position 21,612 of record JAHQWS010000202.1, on the reverse strand, counting down.
ATGGTGCTGAAGTCCGGGAAGGATGTCTCCTGGAGGAAGAAGCAAATGGTGCCCATACAGTAGGCCTTAAACAAACAATACTTCTTCCTTTTGTTACATTAGGAAGCCTTATTAACTTTTGTGACATTTTAATGGCAGGTGGGACGAGCAGAGCAAATCATAGTGAGGTGGGTAGTTCATATATCCATTTTAATTACACACCAAATCAGGATAAAGCAACGGCATCTTTAATTGGAGATGTAGTCCAGGGTGTCATGCTTAATCGACCGCCTATCTTTTTAGGAGGTCAAGGTGGACTAGTAGGACCAAGTCGGATAGGATATGGCACAATAATTGCGGCAGGAGTTATTTACCGTGGAGATTGTCCTCAAGGCCATAAGCTTTTAATGGGTAAAGAGCCTCAAAAAGAGGATATGGATTTCTATCCCGGACTATATTGGAGTGTTAAAAGAAGAGCTACAAATTGCATTGAATATATCGCTAATATAATAGCTCTTAGACAATGGTACCTAATTGTGCGTGTTAAATTCTATCAGGAAAGTGAAATGGAAAAACTGCTCTATGAAGGTGCGATTGAAAAGCTTGAGATTATTTTCAATGAAAGAGTTAAAAGATTCAAGGCACTTGCTAATAAAATGGAAAAATCTATAGAATTATATAAATCGATTATGGGGGATAAAGCATCAGAAGAGCTCTTAAATCAAAAAAGAGAACTATTCGAAAATATACAAGAAATGGAAAATGGTTTTAATGAATGCCAATCATATTCGGGAGATCAGAAAAAGAAAGACGAATTTTTAGAGAACATAGATGCAACTATTCAGAAAATAGGAAATGATTATATCAAGGTAATACAAAATTTAAATCAAAATAATTTAGAAGTTGGAGCTTCTTGGCTTCTAAGTATAGTAGAAAAAACACGGGATAAAATAATGAAATATCTTCCATCTTTTATTTAAAATTTGTTTTTATATTAGTGAACGGTTACAGTCTTACTGAGATTTTGAGGCTTATCAGGATCTAAATCATGAGCCAAAGCAGCATAATAAGCTAATAATTGCAAAGCAGGTACAAAAGTAATTGGGCTGAATAAGTTATGATATTTATCGGGTGGTTGGGGAATCCGAATAGTTATATCACTTAACTCAGTTATCTGTACATCACTTTCCACAACAACTGAAATAATTGTACCCCCTCTAGCTTTGAATTCCATAACATTTCCAACTAATCTTTCATAAGTATCATCAGGCGGTGCGATGAATATAATCGGAAAACCTTCCCTAACTAAAGAAATTGGTCCATGTTTAGCAGATGCAGCCGAATACCCTTCAATAAAGCGACATGCGACTTCCTTTAATTTTAGACCTCCCTCTTTCGCTGTTGCGATAGAAATTCCTCGAGCTAAAAAAAAATAGTTTAAGTTTTTTTCTAAATTATTAACGATATATTTAAGCAAATTAACGTTTTTTTCCAGAAATTTTTCAATAATCTGAGGTGTGGAATTTAAAGCATTATAATACTTTCTAATTTCCTCATTAGGCTCTATTTTTCTTATTTTTGCTATTTCTAAGGCAATTAAAGCAAGGGTTAGCACTTGAGTACTATACGTTTTTGTTGCGGCAACGCCAATTTCAGGTCCAGCTTGAGTTACTATCACATGATCAGAATATCTGGTGATAGAAGATCCTACTACGTTTGTAATTGCTAGAATTTTTACATTTTTTTTCTCTTTTGCCCAACGAATTGCTTCAATTGTATCAATTGTTTCACCTGATTGCGAAATTACTATAATGACAGAATTGTCTTGTAAAGAATTTGAGAATTGAGTTTTAAATTCGGAGCATTCCATTTCTTGTAAGTATTTGCCTAAAAATTTTGTAATGATAAATTTGCCTGCTAATGCTGCAAAAAAGGAGGTACCTGCTGCTGTGATATAAATATTTTGCGCTGAAATTAGAGTATTGGCAAATTTTAATAGAATATCTTTAGAAATCATCATAGTTTGCTTCAATGCCCTCGGTTCTTCGTAAATTTCTTTTAGCATGAAATGTTCATACCCTCCTTTTTCAGCAGCATCAATATTCCATTCAATAGTTTGTATTTCCTTTTCAATTGGTTCATTATTGTTTTTGAGATCAAAAAATGTAACATCTCCAGCTTTTAGAACGGCAAGTTCATCATCATCCATAATATAACATTTTCTTGTTAAAGGTAAAAAAGCGGGAATGTCCGAGGCACAATACGTTGTTTTTCCTTCTTCTATTCCAATTACTAATGGAGATTCCCTTCGAACTACAATAATTGAATCATGTATTTTAGCATGACACACAGCAAGTGCGTAAGCACCTTTACATTTTTTTAAAGCTTTCATAGTAGCATCTTTAATATTTAAGCCATCTTTCATATTATCTTCAATTAAATGTGGAATAACCTCTGTATCTGTATCCGATTTAAAAATGTGACCTCTTGATATAAGCTCTTTTCTTAATTCCATAAAATTATCTATAATTCCATTATGCACCACTGCAATTTCGCCTGAACAATCTAAATGAGGATGGCTATTTTCTTTAGTAGGGGGTCCATGTGTTGCCCATCGAGTATGAGCAAGGGAAAGCTTAGATCCATTTGGAAAATTTGTCAAGTCAATTCTTTTTATAATATCATCAATTTTTCCAGAATCTTTTTTAACAATTAATTTGGAGTTATATTGTGAAACAATTCCACAAGAATCATATCCACGATATTCTAATCGCTTAATTCCTTGTAAAATAACATTCCCTATAGATATATCTTGATTAGTTATAATTCCAAATATTCCACACATTATTAATAGAAAAGATAAACTCTCATATTAAGATTATTATAGTTAAAAGAAGATATAATTAATATATTCAATATAATCAATTTCAATAAGTTTTTATTAGATTATCCTTTTTTTAGTTTAAAATTTAATATGAAACAATTTGAAGCAGTTTAAATGACTATTAAGATTATAATAACAGAAAATTTTGAAAGTATGAGCCAAGTTGCCGCACAAATCGTTAAAGAAAAAATTATCCAAATCTTGAAACAACAAAAAGAATGCGTATTAGGACTTGCAACAGGAAATTCGCCAACTGGTCTTTATAAAAATCTAGCTAAAATGGCCAACGCCGGTGAATTCGATTGCAAACTTATCCGATCTTTTAACCTAGATGAATACATTGGCTTACCAGGTGAGAATTGTCAGCAACGCACAATTCATCCAGAAAGTTACAGCTATTTTATGATTCAAGAATTTTTTAGTCTCCTTGAAAATAAATTCATTGAAACAAGTGTACCTTACGGTTGTTTGGTTGATCAAGAAAAATTCATAAATGAACTCGAAATTAATAAGGAAGATTGGACCGAACTGGGCAAAGACGCTGGAAAATCAATTGTGATTAAAGATAATCCAAGTTCAAAATATTTAGCTTGGATCCGTAAGACAGTACAGGAGGATTATGCCCGAAAAATCGAAAATGTTGGTGGTATTGATGTACAAATAATAGGTGTTGGAGGTCGCGGTCATGTAGCGTTTCACGAGTCAGGGATTCCTTTCGAAGGTAGCAATGTTCTATTAGTAAAACTTGATGACAATACAGTTTCTAATGCTGTAATAGACGGTCATTTCCCTTCGGAGAATGAAAGTCCAAGATACGCTGTCAGCATGGGAGCTGAATTGGTTTATAAAGCTAAAACAGTGATTCTGCTAGCTAACGGAGAACGTAAGGTTGAAGTAGTAACAGAATCTTTATTGGGGGACCCAACTCCGGATGTTCCTATTTCATTTGGCCAAATATACTCTCAAAATGGCGGTAACCTAATTTATATATTAGATAAGATCGCAGGTCGAGAATTCCTAGCCAATAAAGAAACATTAGAACAAAAAGGAATAGAATTTGAAATATTTAATTAAATTAAGTTATAAAAAAAGATAATTTAGATAAAAGAAGCAATTTTCACTATTTTTGTTTGATACATTTTAAATTATGTCTAATTTTTGCATTTTTTGTTCGGCAATCTTGTTCATCTCAATAGAACTATTTATGTCTATGGAAGATTCACCAGAAATCCTTAAATACGGACTTGTTCCTGAGCGTCTTATTAAAATCCATCCATCAGCATAATCAAACCTCACGCCGTCCAATTTATTGATATTCTTTATATTTTTACCAAGAGAATCAAAAGAATCTTTCATTTCATCAATAATTTTTTGATTTATCTCTTCTGTAAAAGGAATATCATTTTTTAACTTAAATTGATTACGATAGTATGGATATTGAGGAATTTCCTTTAGTAATTCCTTTAAACTTTTACCAGTTTTAACAATCATTTGTAATATAACAGCAATAGTAACTATTGAATCTGGACCTAAATGAAATTTAGGCCATATATAAGTACCGGAGGTTTCTCCGCCTAAAAAGCCGCCATCTTGTAAAGCTAATGCTACCTTAATATCTCCTACTTCTGTTCTTATTATTTTACAGCCAAGGGGTTCTAAGACATCTTCAACCAAACTCGATGAATTTACTGGCGTAGATACTTTCAAATCATCTTTAGATAATTTATCTTTATTTTCTTGAACAAAATATTTTGCCATAAGCGCTAATAATCTGACGGGGTCTACAATTTCACCCGTTTCATCTAAGAATATTACTCTATCCGCGTCTCCATCAAGTGCAATCCCAATATCTTCCTGCGGAGAGATTTTCAAAAACTTAGAAATTTGTATTAAATTTTTCTCGCTTGGCTCTGAGAGCCTTCCAGGGAACCTACCATCCATTTGTGCATTGATAGTCATAATGTTTATATTATAATTACTTAGTAGTTTTGGAACAATCTCACATCCAGAGCCATTGCCTGGATCAACGATTACGTTTAATTTACTTCCATCAAACATAATCTGATCAGTTATATCTGAAATATGCTTGTCATTAATATCATTGATCTGCGTGATTTTGCCAATTTGATCCCAATCAATTTTAACGAAATCTTTCTGATCATATATTCGCGAAATTTCTTCCTCTTGTTCAGGGGAAAACCCAATACCAGAACGATTCCACATTTTTAACCCTATATATTCAGGAGTATTATGAGATGCAGTAATCATAACACCTGCATCAGCATTCAAATAGCGTAATGACATTGCTAACGTCGGAGTAGTAACAATTCCTAAAGCCCACACATTGCATCCTGCGCTAACTATTCCTGAAATTAATGCATATTCTACAGGCAAAGCTGAAGTTCTAATATCTTTCCCTATAACTACTTTACCATTACCTTTTAAGACAGATCCTAAAGCTAGCCCCACATCTAAAGCCATTTGTGGTGTAAATAAAAGATCTGATTCGCTGTAATTTTGAAAAACTCTTCTTATACCAGATGTGCCAAAAATATTTGACGTCATTCAATATCCTCTTTTAGTTAAATATTCATTTATTTTTTAAAAACTACTTCTAATTTAAAATGAAGAAGAATATTTAATTTTTATATTTATCTTAGAAATATCATTACCTTAAGTTTTTAAACTTCAATTTGTATAATAAATATAACTAATATAACTCAAAATAGCAATTTCATAAAATCTTTTTAAAAGTATAAATCAACGTGGGTTTATAATATAAAAAGCTAAATTATTAAATTTCTCAAGTATTACTTGAAATAATAGAAGAATAACGATATTGCATTAATTTTTTAATTTTTAACCATGATTTTTCAAGGATTATTTAATATCTTAGATCTCTACTCTAATGAGATTGATCTCTTTTATGATAATACTGACAAATACTTTCGGGAGAAACTAGACTCTTTTTTAGAAGATAAATCATTAGAAAGGTCAGAATTGAATAAACTCCTTGAAAAGATTCTTTTAGTACTAAAAAAAGAATTATTACAATTAGGGTTTGACGTAAAAGAAATTGAAGATAAATTTTTAGACCCATACTTGGAAATTGAACGGAAGGATGTAGGAATTATCACAAATGCGCTTCAATTATATGAAAAAAAAATTATGCCAATAATTTATGAAATTTTCTTAGAAAAAATAGTAGATTATCTTGTAGATAATAAGATAGTTACAATAGTGTTAAATTTGAAATCTAGTGGTTTACTTCCCTTTGAATTTATCTTTGAACTCATAAATTTAAAGAAATTATTAAAGAGATCTCCTGAAAAAACTGAGAACCTACGTAAATATATACAGATTCGAGATAAGATAATAAAAAAATTTAGAGAAAACAAGGATAAGATAGAAAGTTTAGAAGATTTAAAGGATCCAAAGGATAAATTACAGTTATTGTATTTAATTTATAGAATTATAGATTTCTTTCATTTACAGAAAATTTTCGATTTTTCTCATATCAAAACATATCTCAAAAATAATCTTAATGAATGGTTAGATACGATACCTTTAGTAACTTTAAAAAATCCCGATCTTTATTTTTGTGGAGTTTATTTGGCGACGCATCTAGACGTAGAAATCGACTATTTGGAAGTAAAGAAGTTTTTATTAAATTTATATGAGGAAACTATTGATGAGTTCGAAGCGCCTGTTATTGAAGCCACTGATAGAGTCTACTGCTACTTTAAAACTACTCAATTAGCAAATTTATGGCTAACTAATGAAGAAATTAGTAAAAGTATGAAAATTGAAGAAAGATTTTTTGAACCTAACTATTTAAAAAATTTGGAGACATCACAGCTAGTAGTTATATTGAAAATCTATCATATTGTTGGAGCCTATCAAAAATTAGATAATCAAAAAATTAAAGCTCTAATTGATGAGATTGATACAAGAATCACAGTTGAAGGTATAAAGCAATACCGTGATGGCTTTGTATCTTCCGAAGCCACATACTACGTTCTATTTTGCAATTATATGAGGAACTCACTTGACAATTTAAGTGACTATGACATTCTTGGAAATATCATTTCGAGAATTTATAGAAATTTGGAAATTCTTAATTTTTCACAAGATACTAATTATGATTTAGTAAGCGAGATTTTTTATTCCTGTGAGAGTTTAAAACTTCTCAATTGTATAGAAACCAAGCAGATGATGATTCATTTAGCAAAATATTTATTTCCTGAAGAATTAGTAGATAGGATCTCTAATATTGAGAAAATAACAAATGCAGCTACAGCAAAGTTCAGGCATTTGAAGGTAAATAGAATTACCGGAGAAACTATTTATTGACTCGAAAATAAAATACGTAAATTTATTTTAGTTGTTAATATAATTTAATAAAAATTTTAATTTTATCTTGTAAATTTATATTAAAGTAATAAAATAATAAATTTTGATTTTTATGAATATAGAGAATTTTGAATTAATCTATAAGGATAGTCGAGTTATAATTAAAGACAAACCAAAAATTAAGTTAAGACTAGGCGAAATTGTTGGTAATGAAAATGTATCGGATAATGAAATTGATATACTGGCTTATAACAAAGACACCACTCTTATAACACTTAACTGGACTCTCGAAGGAAAAATTGCCGCATTGCCGGATTTTATTGTATGGCCTGAGACTCCAGAACAGATTTCTTCTATTTTGAAATTAGCGAATGAAGAAAAGATTCCTGTGATTCCATTTTCAGAAGGTTCTGGAGTTGTTGGAGGGGCAATACCTATTTATGGAGGAATAATTCTCGACATGAAGAAGTTTAATAAAATCTTGGAAATAAATGATAAAGATTTAACTGTTACAGTAGAAGCTGGTACAAATGGAATGAATTTGGAGCGATATTTGAATGCTAAAGGTTACACGGGAGGCCATATTCCGCAATCTCTTTACACTTCCTCTGTAGGAGGGTGGATAGCGCATAGGGCTGCAGGGCAATTTTCATCTAAATATGGGAAAACCGAGGATATGGTAATGGGCATGGAATTAGTTTTACCAAAGGGAGACGTTATAAAATTTAAGACTATTGCCAGAGCATCCACAGGTCCTCAACTGGATAAATTATTTATAGGAAATGAGGGTACATTGGGAATAGTAACCAAAGCCACGCTGAAAATTTGGCCTTATCCTGAAAAGAGAGCATTTATTTCTTATGCTTTCCCCACCTTTGAAGATTCTTTAGAAGCAACAAGACAAATATTAAGGCAGCAAATATATCCCGCTGTTATTCGAATTTATGATGCGGATGAAACCTATAGACATTTTGGTCATATAGAAAAAGCTAAGGATAGCGTTATGGTTGTATTTGTCTGTGAGGGTATTGAAAGACTTGTAGATTTAGAAGCTACAATTACAAGAGAGACTTGTGAAAAAAATAATGGTATTGAATGCGGCGAAGAACCTGTCGAACACTGGTTTGAAACTAGATTCAGAGTAACAGAGACCTCATCAACACCAACCTTTAAAATGGTCGCCGATACAATTGAGATTGGATTTCTATGGGATAAGGCTGCAGAAATGTATCATTCTGTCGTAGAAGCTGCAAAAAATGTGAAAGGAGTCATAATGATAACTGCTCATGTTTCTCATTTTTATCCTAACGGAGTGGGTTTTTATTTTACTTTTGCTGGAATACCACCACAAGAGAAATCTGACTTTCAGTTTTATCAAGAGGTTTGGAATACAATTGTTAAAGCAGTAGAAGACGCAGGTGGATCTTTTGGTCATCACCACGGTGTGGGAATCAATAGGTCTAAGTGGATGCCTGTGGAATGGGGAAAAGCTTTTGATACTTTAAAAGCCATAAAAAATTTACTCGATCCGAATAATATATTAAATCCAGGGAAAATTTATGAAAGTCCTTGGGAAAAAGGAGGGGAAAATTAAATGGGCGAAATATTAAAGAAGTACAAGTGGATGGGACCAATAATCGATGCGATGGATCGCGACGTTAAGAGATTATTTATGAAGAACTTCCGAATGCGGGACAAAAACTTCTTTCCAGAAGGAGAGTACAAAGCAGATATAAAAAATTTAGTAAATTGTATGCTTTGTCCAAATATGTGCCGTTTTGACTGCGGAACTCTTCAAGCAGAACAGAAGGAAACAATGAGTCCCGCTTACAAGGCAAGAATTGGATATTATCTTACGATTGGAAAGATTGATCCTTCAAAAGAGGAAAATAAGGCATTTATTGATTTAATGTATAAATGCTCAAATGAGGAATCCTGCAAGATATGGTGTCCTTTTGAGTTTTCAGTAGTTTCTTTGCTTGAGACGGTTCGTGATGATCTCAACGATAAAGGTCTGATGCCAGATTACTGCAAAGAGCAAATTGATAAATTAAAAAAGACAAATACCATTGAGGATCATAATATTTATGAGACATATAAGGAAAAGGGAATAGAAAACATAGAAACTGATGGTAATGATGAAGTTTATTATTATATCGGCTGTGAATCTATGAAATTTCCTGAAGTTGTAAAAGCTAATATTGAACTATTAAAAAAAGCAGGTGTAAGATTCTCAACAAATTTAGAAACTAAGGTATGTTGTGGGGGTCCAGCATTTAATATCAGGGATTTAGAAACTGCTAAAGATTTTGCAAATAGGAATAAGGACTTGATCGAAAAGACAGGAGCTAATGTTGTTGTATCTGATTGTCCAGGGTGCGTTGTAACGCTAACGAGTAGGTATCAAAAAGCAGGAATCGAAATTGGAACAAAAGTTATCCACATAGTAGAATACATCAAGCAATTAATTGACGAGGGTAAACTCAAATTTGAAAAGAATGTGAGTGACGAATTTAGCAAAATAACGATTCATGATCCTTGTCTTATTGCGAGAAACTTAAATGATACTACTTCAATAAGAGCTATTCTAAATAAAATCCCCGGCCTTGAAATATCAGAACCAATGTATAATAAAGATTCTGTTCATTGCTGCGGTTGGAGTGGTACAGCCCATTGGGCAGACAGATCATTAGCAATCAAAGAAGCCAAGAATCGAGTTAATGAATTGAAAGAAACGGGTTCGAACGTGTTCTTATCTGCGTGTCCTCTATGTGAGTTAGGTTTAGCTTATGGGCTCAGTGAAGGTGATAAAGAAAACATTAAAATAATAGATATCGCTGAATTATTAATTAAAGCTTTATAAAAACCTCTAATCTTTTTATTTTTAATATATGATTTAAGCAATATTTTAATTATATCTTGTTAATTTATATTAAAGTATTAAAATTATAAATTTTGATTTCCATGAATATAGAGAATTTTGAATTAATTTATAAAGATAATCGAGTTATAATTGAAAACAAACCAAAAATTAAGGAAAAACTAAGCAAAATTGTTGGTAATGCCAATGTATCAGATAATGAAATTGATATTATGGCATATAATAAAGACACCACTCTTTTAGCATTTAATTGGACTCTGGAAGGTAAACTCACGGCACTTCCCGATTTTATTGTCTGGCCTGAGACTCCAGAACAAATTTCCTCGATTTTAAAATTAGCAAACGAAGAAGGAATTCCTGTTATTCCATTTTCGGAAGGTTCTGGAGCTGTAGGGGGAGCAATAGCCATTTATGGCGGAATTATTCTCGATATGAAAAAGTTCAATAAAATTTTAGAAATTAATGATAAAGATTTAACTGTTACTGTAGAGGCAGGTACAAATGGAATGAATTTAGAAAGATATTTGAACGCAAAAGGTTATACAGGAGGTCATATTCCGCAATCACTTTATACATCCTCTGTTGGAGGATGGATAGCTCATAGAGCTGCAGGACAATTTTCTTCTAAATACGGCAAAATCGAGGATATAGTAATGGGCATGGAATTAGTTTTACCTCAAGGAGATATTATCAAATTTAAAACAATTGCTAGGGCATCGACCGGTCCTCAACTGGATAAATTATTCATAGGAAATGAGGGTACATTGGGAATAGTAACTAAAGCTACACTAAAAATTTGGCCTTTTCCTGAAAAGAGAGCGCTTATTTCTTATGCATTCACCACCTTTGAAGATTCGTTAGAAGCGACAAGACAAATATTAAGGCAGCAGATTTATCCCGCTGTTATTCGAATATACGATGCTGATGAAACGTATAGGCATTTTGGTCATATCGAAAATGCGAAGAATAAAGTTATGGTTGTTTTTGTGTGTGAGGGAGTTAAAAAATTGGTTGATCTTGAAGCAATAATTACAAGAGAGACTTGTGAAAAAAATAATGGTATTGATTGTGGAGAGGAGCCCGTAAATCATTGGTTTGAAACAAGATTCAGAGTAACAGAAACTTCCTTCGCTCCAACTTTAAAGATGGTTGCCGATACTATAGAAATTGGATTTTTATGGGATAATGCAGCGAATATGTATCATTCTGTTTTAGAAACTACTAAAAAAGTCAAAGGTGTTATAATGATGACAGCTCATATATCACACTTTTATCCGAACGGAATAGGTTTTTATTTTACATTTGCTGGAATACCTCCGGAAGAAAAAACTGACCTTGAATTCTATCAAGAAGTGTGGAATACAGTTGTTAAGGTAGTAGAAGATGCTGGTGGATCTTTTAGTCACCATCACGGCGTTGGGATCACGAGAAGTCATTGGATGCCTGTGGAATGGGGAAAAGCTTTTGAAACGTTAAAATCTATCAAAAAGTTGCTTGATCCGAATAATATCCTAAATCCAGGGAAAATTTATGAAAGTCCCTGGGATGAAGGAATGGAAAGTTAAATGGGAGAAGATAAAGAAAAAATTAAAATAATAGATATCGCTGAATTATTAATTAAAGCTTTATAATTTGAAAAATTGAAATTAAACAAATAATTGATATTAAACTTTCTGAAGTGGATAAAATGAGCGATTTAATAGTTGTGTTTGATTCTGGGACGACTGGAACAAGGACGGTTATTTTTGATATTAATGGAAAAGAAATAGCAAGAGCTTACGAAGAATATACTCTTGAAAAACAACCAGTTGGTATTTCTGAACAAGATCCAATGATTTGGTGGAATGCTGTTAAAAGTACGTGTAATACTGCTGTAAAGAATATAAATTCGGATGATGTAATTGGAATTTGTGCGTCCTTTCAACGAGCAACTGCGGGGCTTATTGATAAAAATGGAGAAGTTTTGCATCCGGCATTAACATGGATGGATGAGAGAGAAGTAGTTGATACGTCAACATATCACGAAGAACTAAGAAGAACAGTTCCTAAGATTCTATGGCTTAAAAATAATAAACCTGATTTATATAGTCAGGCCTCAAAAATTTTCTTCCCAGATACATACATATACATGAAATTATGTGGTAATGAAGTATGTGTTACAGATCCCACAAACGGTATCTTTGGAATTATGAGTAAAGAAACTTTAGACTGGGATCCAAAACTTGCTGAATCATATGGTATACCAATCGAATTATGGCCAGACCTCCGTACTCCAGGAGAAGTGATTGGGGAGTTAACAAGCGAAGCAGCAGGAAATTTAGGGCTTAAAAGTAATGTTCCCGTAGTTTTGGGAGGAGGAGACCAACAATGTGCTGCATTGGGTTTAGGGGTAATCGAGAAAGGGCAAGCAAAAGTAACTACTGGAACGGGTACATTTGTTGATTATGTTACTGGAGATGCACCAGTAACTCCCGCAGGAGATTATCCAATATTCCCACTACCGCATGTTATTAAAGGTAAATGGATTCTTGAGGGTGCGATACCTGGTACAGGGACCGCGTTACAATGGTTTAAGGATAACTTTTCACAATTACAAACCAAAGAATGTGATGAAAAACATCTTAATGTATATAACGAATTATCTAAAGAAGCAGAAGGGATAAAACCCGGAAGTGAGGGATTATTGTTTGTTCCCTTATATGTGTTTAGGAAAGGAACCATTCATGGTTTAGGATGGAACCATACCAGAGCACATATGATACGAGCCATTATGGAATCAGCAGCTTTAAGTGCGCAGATGTACCTAGGTATGTTGGAAGCTATTGGGGGTGGTAAAGTCTCCGAAGTAAAGTCGGATGGAGGTGCGATGAATAGCGACTTATGGGCACAGATTTTTGCGGATATCATGTCAAAAAAGATTATCCTTCCAGAGAACAGAGATGGTGCCGCTTTAGGCGCTGCAATTCTAGGATTTTACGGTTGCAAGAAATATAGTAGTTTTAATGATGCAATTGAAAAAATGGTCAGATTCGAAAAGGAATTTAATCCCATAAAGGATAATGTAAAAATTTACAAAAAACTTAATAGACTGTTTATGCCAACTTTATTGGATATTTTTGATAAAAAGCGTGTAACAAAAGATCTTTAAATTTTTATTTTTTTTTCTAATTCTAAATTTTAATTTAAAAAGGAATAACTTTCCTTAGCCCGAAGAAAAGATTAAAATATGGAGATATCTGATTTAATAATTAATACATTTTTATTTTTTAGCTATTAATTTGAAATCCATAATTAGTTAAACCTTTTTCATGTGAACAACATGAGCGATCTAATAGTTGTATTTGATGTTGGGACTACTGGCACAAGAACAGTAATATTTGATATTGATGGGAAAGAGATTGGAAGAGCTTATGAGGAATATACTCTTAAGAAGCAACCAGTGGGTATTTCTGAACAAGATCCAATGATTTGGTGGAATACTGTTAAAAGTACTTGTAATATTGCTGTAAAGAAAGTTAATCCAGATGAAATTATTGGAATTTGTGCTTCCTTTCAACGAGCAACTGCCGGACTTATTGATAAGGATGGAAAAGTTTTACATCCAGCACTTACATGGATGGATGAGAGAGAAGTAATTGATGCTTCAACTTATCATGAAGAATTAAGAAGAACCGTTCCTAAAATATTATGGCTCAAAAACAATAAACCTGACCTGTATAATCAAGCTTCTAAAATATTCTTTCCAGATACATACATATACATGAAATTGTGCGGGAAAGACTTAATTGTTACAGATCCTACAAATGGGATTATGGGTATAATGAGCAAGGAAACTCTAGATTGGGATCCAAAACTTGCCGAATCATATGGCGTACCAATCGAATTGTGGCCAGAACTCCATACTCCGGGAGAAATAATTGGTGAATTATCGAGCGAAGCTGCAGGAGAACTAGGATTAAAAAGCAACATCCCTGTAATCCTGGGAGGAGGAGACCAGCAATGTGCTGCTTTAGGTTTAGGAGTTATTGAAAAAGGACAGGCAAAAGTAACTACCGGAACTGGAACATTTGTTGATTATGTTACTGGTGATACACCGGCAACTCCAGCTGGAGATGTTCCCATATTCCCATTACCGCATGTTATTAAAGGAAAATGGATTATTGAGGGCGCTATGCCAGGAACAGGGACAGCACTAAAATGGTTTAAGGATAACTTTTCGCAATTACAAGCTAAAGAATGCGAAGCAAAAAATCTCAACGTATATGCTGAATTAGCGAAAGAAGCAGAGAATATTAAACCTGGAAGTGAAGGATTACTATTTGTGCCCTTATATGTATTCAGAAAGGGAACTATCCATGGTCTAGGGTGGAATCATACCAGAGCGCATATGATTCGTGCGATAATGGAATCAGCAGCCCTTAGTGCGCAAATGTATATGGGGATGTTAGAAGCTATTGGGGGTGCTAAAGTCTCTGAATTAAAATCAGACGGAGGAGCTATGAATAGTGACTTGTGGGCACAGATTTATGCGGACATAATGTCAAAAAAAATAATCCTTCCAGAGAATAGAGATGGAGCGGCATTAGGTGCTGCTATTTTAGGATTTTACGGATGCGAGAAATATAGCAGTTTTAATGATGCGATTGAAAAAATGGTAAGATTCGAAAAAGAATTTAATCCCATAAAGGATAACGTAAAAATTTACAAAAAACTTAATCGACTATTTATGCCAACTGTATTAGATATATTTGATAAAAAACGGGTAACAAAAGGTCTTTAAATTCTTATTTTTTTTTTCTAATTCTAAATTTTAAATTAAAAAGGAATAACCTTCCTCAAACAGATGAAAAGATTAAAATACGAAAGATATCTAAATTAATAATTAAGGAACTTTTATTTGTTAATTTTTAATTTGAAATCCATAATTGGTTAAACTTAATTTGGGTGAACAATATGAGCGATCTAATAGTTGTGTTTGATATTGGGACAATAGGGGCAAGAACTATTATTTTTGACATAAATGGAAAAGAAATTGCAAGAGCTTACGAGGAATATCCACTTGAAAAACAGCCAGTTGGTATTTCTGAACAAGATCCAATGATTTGGTGGAATGCAGTTAAAAATACTTGTAATATTGCTGTAAAAAATGTAAATCCTAACGATATTGTTGGAGTATGTGCTTCTTTTCAACGGGCAACTGCTGGTATTATTGGTAAGAAGGGGGAAGTTTTGCATCCGGCATTAACATGGATGGATGAGAGAGAGGTATTTGATACAACTATTGATGAAGATTTAAGAATAACTGTTTCTAAAATACTATGGATCAAAAACCACAAGCCTGATTTGTATAATCAAACTTACAAAATTTTCTTCACAGATACATATATTTACATGAAATTATGCGGTAAAGATTTATTTGTTACAGATCATACAAATGGGATTCAAGGAATTATGAGCAAAGAAACTTTTGAGTGGGATCCAAAACTTGCTGAATTATATGGTATACCCATCGAATTATGGCCAGAACTCCATATACCCGGAGAAATCATTGGTGAATTATCAAGCGAAGCTGCAGGAAATTTAGGGCTTAAAAGTAATGTTCCCGTAGTTTTAGGAGGAGGAGATCAACAATCTGCTGCCTTAGGATTAGGAGTTATTGAGAAAGGACAAGCAAAAGTAACTACGGGTACGGTAACTTGTGTGGATTATGTTACAGGTACTGAACCAGCAAAACTTCCTCCAGGAGATATTCCCATTTTCCCTCTACCGCATGTTATTAAAGGCAAATGGATTATTGAGGGAGCGATACCTGGTACAGGGATGGCATTCAAATGGTTTAAAGATAATTTTTCACAATTACAAATTAAAGAATGTGAAGAAAAACATCTTAACGTATATGCCGAATTAGCGAAAGAAGCAGAGGGGATTAAACCAGGAAGTGAAGGACTACTATTTGTGCCCTTATATATATTAAAAAAAGGAACCATCCATGGTCTAGGCTGGAACCATACCAGAGCCCATATGATACGTGCCATCATGGAATCAGCAGCATTAAGTGCGCAGATGTATATGGGGATGCTAGAAGCTATTGGAGGTGCTAAAGTCTCTGAAGTAAAGTCGGATGGAGGTGCGATGAATAGCGATGTATGGGCACAGATTTTTGCGGATATTATGTCAAAAAAAATTTTAGTTCCAGAGAACAGAGATGGTGCAGCAATGGGGGCCGCAATTCTAGGTTTTTATGGGTGCAAGAAATACAATAGTTTAAATGATGCAATAGAAAAAATGGTACGATTTGAAAAAGAATTTAATCCCATTAAAGACAACGTAAAAATTTACAAAAAACTTAATAGACTGTTTATGCCAACTTTATTGGATATTTATCAAAAAAAGCGTGTTACAAAAGATCTCTAAATTCTTATTTATATTGTAAATTTTTAAGTAAGCAAACTGGAGTAGATAAGATTGTTCCAGCATAATTAAAAAAGAAAAGATTAAAATATAAGATATAACCGAAATAATAATATAATATAATTTGATATCTATTAATTTATAATCCAAAATTGGTTAAACTTTCTTTAAGTGATTAAAATGAGCGAATTATTGGTTGTCTTTGACGTTGGGACAACGGGGTCAAGAACCATTATTTTTGACATCAATGGAAAAGAAATTGCCAGTGCTTATGAAGAATACCCTGTTGTTAAACACCCATTTGGTATTGCAGAACAAGATCCTAAAATGTGGTGGACTGCTACCAAGAATATATGTAAACAAGTTGTTAAAAAAGTAAATATAGATGATATTATTGGGGTAACTGGAGGAATTCTACGTGTAAATGCAACAATCATTGATAAAAATAGGGAAGTATTGTATCCGGCCATGTTAGCGATGGATGAAAGAGGGATGGATTTCCAAGCTGAAGAAGGATTAAGGTTATCGGTTCCCAAAATGTTATGGTTGAAAAACGAAGCACCTGATATATTTAATAAGGTTTATAAGATAATTTTTCCCGATACATACATCTACATGAACTTATGTGGAAAAGATTTATGTATTACTGAGCCAACAAACGGAATGTATGGAATTATGAATGCGAATACACTAGATTGGGATCCAAATCTCGCTGATAAATATGATTTACCATTAGAATTATGGCCGGAAATCCGTACTCCAGGAGAAATAATTGGTGAATTATCTAGTGAAGTAGCGGGAGAACTAGGACTAAAAAGCAATATTCCTGTAATATTAGGAGGAGGGGATCAACAATGTTCAGCTTTAGGAATGGGAGTGATAAATCCTGGTCAAGCAAAAGTGACCATGGGAACGTATACATTTGTTAATTACGTAACGGGTAATGAACCAGCAAAGCTTCCTCCTGGAGATATTCCCATCTTCCCACTTCCCCATGTTATTAAAGGAAAATGGATATTAGAAGGTGCTATGCCAGGAACTGGAATTGCTTTTAAATGGTTTAAGGATAACTTTTCTCAATTACAAACTAAAGAATGTGAAGAAAAAAATGTCAATGTATATGAGGTCTTAACTAAAGAAGCAGCACAAATTTCTCCCGGAAGCGAGGGTTTATTGTTTTTGCCTTTACAAATGTTTAGAAAGGGGACTTTCCATGGTTTAGGATGGAATCATACCAGAGCACATATGATACGTTCTATAATGGAATCATCAGCATTAAGCGCTCAAATGTACTTAGGACTTATAGAAGCGGTTGGGCGTATTAAAGCAACAGAGATAAAAGCTGATGGTGGTGGTATGTACAGTGATTTATGGGCTCAAATATTATCCGACGTTATGAATAAAAAAATTCTTATTCCAGAAATTAAGGACTGTTCTGCTCTAGGTGCCGCCATTTTAGGGTATTGTGGTTTGAAAAAATACAAAAGTTTAGATGATGCGATTGAAAAAATGGTTAGATTCGAAAAAGAATTCAATCCTAATAAAACAAATGTAAAGGTTTACAAGAAATTAAATAGACTTTTCATGCCCAATGTGTTAGATCTTTTTCTAAAAAAGCGAGTTACCAAAGATCTCTAATTTTTATATTTTTTAACTATAATTTTTCCATTTTTCTATTGTCCAGAGACAGAATCAACATTTTGGAAAATTTTTTTTAGTCTAAGTATATCTTCATCCGGAAGCTGTGTCCTTGAGAATGAATCAATATTTGCCTTCAAATGTTCAATATCTCCTGTTCCAGAAAGAATAACGTCGGCTCCAGGCTCATATTTACAGAAACGATAAGCTGCATCAACTAAATTTATAGCACCACCCTCATGGATAAGAAAGCCCAATGGATTATTCATGTCAATATCAGAGGGATCAAATTCATCTTTTTCTATTAATTCATCAATAATTTGCCTCAGACGTTCAGGTCTACTGAGTGCTAAGCGAACAGGAAACATTACTAAGGTTCCAATATTTTTTTTAGTCGTTTCTGGAAAAATTAGCTCGCGAGCACATTGATTTAAAATATTGAAGCCCACCATCATAACATCCCAATAGTCGTCTTTTAAAGCTTTTTGAAGCATCACATGCTGAAAATCAATATCAAACCTTTCTGTGATTCCAATAAAACGTATCTTTCCCTCATCTCGTAGGTTTTTGAGAGGTGGAATAGTTTCTGATATAACTTTTTCATAATCTTCTGGAAGTACAGCATGAAGATGGTATATGTCAATATAATCTGTACCAAGGCTTTTAAGGCTTTTATCAAAACTTTTCTCCACATTTTTAGGTGTGAGACTACGCCATACCGATTTTTTTGTAGATATAATTATGGATTCGCGATCATATCCTTTTATTGCCTCACCAACAATTCTTTCAGTTCGATAAAGCTCTGATGTATCAATAATATTAATGCCATTATCCAGAGCATGGCGAATAAGGGCTACGGATTCTTCTGTAGTCTTTCCTGTTGCTTTTCCTACTTTGCTTGGACCCCCGCATCCCACTCCCATTACAGATACTTTTAATCCTGTGCGCCCTAAAGTTGTAAATTCCATTATAATTCCCGATTCCTTTATTGTATTAAAATCTAATTGGACTATTAATTGATGAATAAAGATAATTCTTTAAATATATATCTACTCAAAATTGGGGATTGAAATCTTTCATGGAGACATTAATTACGTTGAGAATTATATCATAGATTTTTATTAAATATTTTTTCATAATGTTTTTATGCATATATGCCGTACATTTTGAAGTATAGCTTCTTCCTACCAATTATTTCTTTAAAATTAGATTTAGAAAAGTATTTTTTGTATAAAATTTTTTACTACTTGAATTTAAGATATAATTCAAATAAGAATAGATAAGCTGACAGATGCCGTACTTTAACAATCGAGAGGGATACAATCTCTATTATGAAGATATTAACCCTTCTTCTGATAAAGGGATTATTATCTTACTTCACGGTTTCGCATCTTCAGCCTCGTTCTTCAAGGCACAAATAAAAGTCTTAAAAAATTTCTATAGAATTATTGCCTTTGACGCATTAGGGCATGGCAAAAGCGAACACACAAAAGAACTAAACATTTCAAAAAATATTAGATATGAAATTATTAGAGATTTAGAGGATCTTTTAAAATTTCTAGGAGTAAAGGAAAAATATGGCATTATAGGGCATTCACTCGTCGGAGGAATGATTGCTCAATTAATTTGCATAAGTCATCCTGAAGATACCAAGTTCCTCATTTTATTAAATTCTGGATATATAATGATTGATAACGTAATTCGAAATATGTTCTATAATTTGCTGCCGTATTTTATTCGTATGAATTTCTTGGATGTAGTTGCGAATACAGTTGAAGATGTCCTAGATAAAACTATTCCATACATAATTACAGCGTTATCCAACTCAGTTTATAATATAGATTTGTCGAAAGAAGAATTATACATGAAAATTGAAGATCAGATATTTAGAATGATTACTGAGATAAAAGGATACGATCCTAATATCAAATGCCCAACTTTAATTATTGGGGGAAGGCTGGATAATTTCGCACCCGAACAAATGTCGGAAGAATTACATAAAAAGATTCCCAATTCTCAATTAGAAATCATTGATATGGCAGGTCATTTTGCTCCTGCTCAGCGTAAAGATGTAGTGAATGAATTGATATTAAATTTTATTAGAGATCTTAAATGATTATTATCTCAATATGATCCAATCAACGGTATCTGGAATACAATATCCATTTTGTGCATTTCTCATCCAATTAATCTTCAAAAAATTCAAATAACAAAAAATGATTTAAATTTAAGAATAATAATGAGAATTAAACTAAAAAAATAAGGATAAATTAACGTTTATTGAGAGGAAATTATAATGTCAGAAGAAGATTTAAATAATCTTAAAAGGCGTTTAGAATTTACAGATGACGAAATGAAGATTTTTATGGAAAATCCGAAAAACATTGAAATTCTTAAGAAAGCACCTGATTTAGGAAATAAGACAATAATCGTAGAAGTAATTAAGTCTCACGGCTGTGATGGTGAGCATAAAGTTGGAGACAAATTTTATTTTAATGGGTTCGGAAACTTGCTTACAAAACTCTCTCCTAAGAGAATTTGTATGTCCGCTTTGAGTGCTGCTGGAAACTTAGTACATAGTGCAACAACATTACTATGGGCTGGTCAAGATCCCAATAAAATGCCATTTAACGTAGCAGGGTGTTCAGATGTGGGTTTAGAATGTGGCGGATGGGGTAACATTGTCATGGAACTTAAAGTTGAAGAACGCAAATAACTCATTTTTTTCCAGCACAACGTAAAGAGATAATTAACGAATTAATATGTAATTTTATTAAAGATCTCAAGTGAGTATTAAATATACCTAAATTTACTCAAAAACATCGTGAAATTAATATGGACTCTAATAGGAATGATAAAAATACTGTTATTTCATCTTTAAAAAATGATGTGAAAAAGTTCGTGGAAGAACGCGAATGGACACGATATCATACGCCAAAGAATTTGATTCAAGCACTTCAAATTGAAGCTGCTGAATTATCAGAATTATTTTTATTTAAAGAAATGACGAAGGATAATATCTTACAGAATGAAGAACTTGTTGATCAAATATCAAACGAGATTGCAGATGTTCTGATTTATTTGATCAGCCTTGCTAATTCTTTAAATATTGATTTGGCTCAATCTTTTATCAAAAAAATGGAAATAAATAAGAAAAAATACTCAATTAAAGAATTTAACAATGGAATTTTTTATAAAAAATAAATGAATCCAGTTCTTGGGTAGCTATATTTATTTTTATGTTAATAAAAAGGATTTAATTATAAAAAAAAATAAAAAATACAATTCAAAAGGAAAATAAACTCGAAAAAAATGCCAATAGAAAAGATTGACGAGATAATTAAAAGACAATTCGATAATACGCTAACTGAAACTAATTTCTCTTCATTAGGAAGGCTGTATAAAGGCAAAGTACGTGATAATTATATCCGGGAAGATATCAGAATTATAATTGCCACTGATAGAT